>DASXXL010000029.1:0-10639 GCA_036503085.1 Pyrinomonadaceae bacterium
GCAAACAGGCTCGCTTATCGTTTCATCCTCAAACCGCAAGGCGCATCGTTCATCGACTTCTTCGACCTGCCGCTCTATTTATCTCTCGGCGCGATCGCCTTCGCCCTGCTCGTCTCCATCATCGCCGCCCTCTATCCCGCCTCACGCGCGGCACGCATAGACCCCGTCCGCGCGTTGAGACACGACTAGAGCCACAAAGATGCACAAAAAGCACAGGGAGGGACGGAACTTGTTTGTGCCTCTTGTGCTTTTTGTGGCCTAACCCGCCAGCGCCGTGCCGCAGCGATTACAAAACCGTGCGGAGATGTCTTTCTGGGCGACGCCGCAGGAGGGACACGTGCGTCCGACTTTCAAGTTCGCGCCGCAGGAGGAACAGAAATCAGAACCCGCAACGTTTGCGGCGCCACACGTTCCGCAACGTCCCGGCATCGGCGGCACGTAGCCGCCCGCTTTGCGCGCGATGTGATCTTCGATTATCTTCCACGCGTCTTCTGTGAGTTTGTATTGCCAGTATGCGCCGAGCGCCGCCAGCGCGAGCAGCGGAGCGAAGACGATCGCGCCGACGGCAGCTACTGCGGCTTTGTCGAACCACTTCTGCATGCCGATCTCCACCCGCTTTCCGCTCGCTTCGGGTGTGACTTTGATCGTCAACGCGGAAGACAAGCCCGTCAGGTCGCGCAACGTGTTTGACTTGCGCGCCTGCACGATACTGGTCGTAGAAACCTGGAACGTCTGCACTTCATATTCGCTGTCAAATAGATTTCGCAGTTCGGTTGTAAGTTGAGGAACGTCTATTTCGACATTGGGGTAATAGCGGCTGTCCATTAATCGCTTCCTTTCGCGTCAGACTCGCACGGATTGTACTATGAGAACCCTTCTGATTCTTCTGCTTCAAGCTTTTCTCTTTACGTCTGTCGTTCTATCACAGGTTCCCACTGATAATCGCCCGCTCGACGGCTTCACTGCCGAACGCGCGGCGGCCGAGCGCCGTTGGGAAGACCAGTTTCGCGCGGTGCCTTCGCCGGCTTCGGCGCGCGAGCACTTGCGTCGCCTGACGCTCGAGCCGCACGTCGCCGGGACGAAAGAAGATTACGCGACCGCGGTTTACGTGCGCGATCAGTTGCGCAGTTATGGTCTCAACGCGGAGATCCGCGAGTACCAGGTGTGGATGAACTATCCCAACGCGCCGACTGTGCTCGAGTTGCTAACCACGAACGGCTCGCGCACCGCCACGCATCATCAAATACTCGAGACGCGCGAAGCCGTCGTGCCCGGCGATCCGACTTCCTCTAATCCGAAAATCACGCCGCTGTTCAATGGCTATAGCGCAAGCGGTGACGTGACTGCGCCGGTGGTCTATGCGAACTACGGCCTGCCAAACGATTACGAGGACTTGCAGAAAGCGGGCGTCGACGTGAAAGGCAAGATCGTGATCGTGCGTTACGGCAATTCGTTTCGCGGTGTGAAGGCGAAGGTCGCGCAGGATCACGGCGCCGTCGGTTGCATCATCTACTCGGATCCGGCTGACGACGGCTACATGCAGGGCGACGTTTATCCGAAAGGACCGTGGCGGCCGGTCGCTTCGGGCCAACGCGGTTCGGTGCAGTACCTGTTCGACTATCCTGGCGATCCGTTGACGCCCGGGCGTCCCGCAATTGAAGGCGTGCCGCGTTTGAAACCGGAAGAAGCGACCGACCTGACGCGCATTCCCGTGCAGCCGATCGCCTACGACGTCGCGAGGCAGATCATCGCGCCGTTGAAAGGACCGGTGCGGCCGCGTGGTTTTCAGGGCGGACTGCCGTTCGCTTATCACGCCGGCGGTACCGACGATGTGAAGGTCCGTATCAAGACGGACATGGACTACAAGCAGCGTCCGATCTGGGACGTGATCACGCGGATTGACGGAACCGATCTCAAAGACCGCTGGGTGGTGTTGGGCAATCATCGCGATGCGTGGGTGTTTGGCGCAGTCGATCCGAACAGCGGCACGTCGGCGATGTTGGAAGTTGGTCGCGGGTTGGGCCAGTTGTTGAAGTCCGGTTGGCAGCCGCGGCGCTCGATCGTGTTGTGCAGTTGGGACGCGGAAGAGTACGGGTTGATTGGCTCGACGGAATGGGCCGAAGAGTTTGCGAATGAGTTGAAGCAGAAAGCCGTTGCCTATCTGAATCTCGATGCGGCGGTTTCTGGTCCACACTTCGGCGCGCAGAGCGTACCGTCGTTGTGGAAGTTGCTGCGTGCGGTGACGAAGGATGTGAAAGATCCGAAGAGCGGCAAGAGCGTTTACGAGCAGTGGCAGGAGCGAACGAACGAGTTGCGCACCGAAGAGGAGCGCCACACTCAGGGCGAAGCGCGTATCGGACCACTCGGTTCGGGTTCGGACTACACGCCGTTTCTCCAGCACCTCGGGGTTGCGTCGACCGACATGAGCTTCGGCGGCGATTACGGCGTGTATCACTCGGCTTACGATTCGTTTTACTGGATGGACCACTTCGGCGATCCGGGATTTCAGTATCACGTGGCGGCTGCGCAGATCTGGGGGACGCTGGCGTTGCGTCTTGCGGATGCTGACGGGTTGTCGTTTGACTACACGGATTATGCGAATGAGATCCGCTCGTTCTTCCGTGAAGACACGAGGCTTGCAGGTTGGCGTAATCTCGCGAATGCGTTTGACGAAAAGCCGATGAACGCGGCGATCGATGATTTCGCGAGAGAGGCGGAGCGGATCGAGAAGGCGCGTCAGGATGCGATCAAGTCGGGCGATCGTGCGAAGCTCGCGCGCATCAACGATGCGTTGATGAATGCGGAGCGGCAGTTTATCGATGAGCGTGGATTGCGCGGGCGGGCGTGGTACAAGCACCAGATTTACGCGCCGGGGATTTACACCGGCTACGCGGCGCAGCCGTTAACGGACTTCCGCCAGGCGCTGGACGATCGCAACGGGCCGAACGCGAAGGAAGGACTCGACCGGATCCTCGAGGCCCTGAAGCGCGCCACGGATACACTCAAAAACGGCCACTGATGAACACAGATCTGTGTTAGTCGTTTTTAGCTTTCGCTTTCTTCTCGACTTCGGGTGGGAGTTTCGTGGCGGCTTCGAGGATTGATTTGGCGTCTTCGTTGAGTTGCTCGAAGCTGGCGATCTCGGCGTCGCCTTTGGCGTTCGCTTGCAGCGGCTTGAGCTGGTCCATGATCGTGTTCACAGCCTGAGCCAGGCGGCGCAGCGATTTCGCGATCAGAGGATTGCGCTCGTCGCGCGCACTCACGTCGTCGATGTTCGTAATCGCTTCATCGAGGATCTGCGCGATGTCGGAAATCAACTCCGCGCGCGAACCCGTCGGCAGTTCACCCCAACGCTCCGCGTCCTTCTTCGCCTGTTTCGTATTCGCGGCCGCCGCAGTGCCGCCATTCAAAACGAGAATACGTCGATCGGCTGCTTTGATAAAGACCTCGATCCGCTTGTCGAGCACCTGCGCTTCCTTCACCAGATCCACTTCCTGCGGCGTGAGATGATCGCGCGTTTGCGCAGTCGCAGGCGAAGCAAAAGACAACAGATTAAGTAACACGAGCAGAAGCAGGGGGCGGGTGATCATGGCTGATTACTCTTTGAAAGGTTGATTACTTTTCGGAGTTTGGGGAGTCGGTGTTTCTTTCGGTTTGTCGTCAGGCTTTTCGGGAGTGTTTTTCTCGCGCACGACAGTGTGGCCGTAAAAAGAATTCAGCGCTTCAGTGCGTCCGGCGCGCGCGAAATCCTCTACCTTCTTGATCCACACGGCGAACTCCAGCGGCGTGACACGGCGCATCGCGGTCAAACGTGGACCATCAGAACGCAGCGCGAGCTCGAGCCGTTTATAAAGATCGCGCGTCTTGTTGCTGTCCTGTTTGAGCGTACTCAAATTCTCAAGCGCATCCTCGATCAAGGCGTTATACGTGCCGACTTCGTTCAACGCCGCTTCGTACTCCGTCTGCATCGTCAGTTGTTCGGCGTTTGTGAGGTGTGCGCCGGCGCATTCGATACTCAGCTTGAGCCGCTCTTTGGCTTCTTTCGTCTGGTCCAACTGCTGGTGCTCTTCTTTACTGATCAGTTTGAGCGGTGGCGGCGCTGTCAGAGGCGTCGGCGACGGTTGCGGGTCTTGCGCTCGCGCCGCCAGCGGACACACAAACGCGAGCAGCAACAGAGTGGCCGGCAACAGCAGCGCGCGTGGTAATTCCAGAAACATCGTCAGGGCTTCTTCTTCGCGCCCTCTCCTAATTGAATTTGCCGCCGCAAGCTCGGCAAACGCAGTTTCACTTTCTCAATCTCGAGCTGGTTCGTTTTAGCGTCGGCGGCAGCCAGAAACTTTTCGTACGAAGCGAGTGCTTCCGGGTATTCTCCAAGATAATCGTGTGCGGTGGCAATGAAATAATGGGTCACGACGACATCCGGTTTCGCCGACACGATCCATTCATACTCCGGCAACGCCTCACCGTAACGCTTCAGCTCGTACAACGCCGTCGCGAGGTTTGCATGCGCCGCATAGTTTTGCGCATCCGCGCGCACGACTTGGCGCAACAACGAGACCGCATCCGCGAACCGACGAGCTTGCACGAGCGCGGCGCCGTAGCCGAGCACGTACTCCATCGAGTCGGGTTTGATCTCCGCTGCCTGGCGATAATATTCGAGCGAGCGCGCCGGATTGTCTGTACGGTACGAAGCGCCGAGACGAGAAAGCAACAAAGCGTTGCGCGGGTTCTTCTCGATTAACGTTTCGAGTGCCTTGCGCGCGACGACTGGATCGTCGCTGTTTGCCGCTTGAATTTCTTCCGGCGTGCCGATGACGCCGCTGGTGTTGGCGGGCTGCGCGACTTCAAGACCCGCGGCTTTTGCCACCGCCGCAGCTTGTTCCGGTTTACCGGCTTTCTGATACGTGTCGGCAAGACGCGATGCGATGCCTTTGTCGCCCGGCTTGATCTTCGCGGCGGCGGTTAGATCGTCGATGGCCGCGTCGAATTGTTTTTCGTCTGTTAATAAATCTGCGCGTTCGACGAGCGCGGCGACGTTGCGCGCGTCATCGGTGATTACGCGATCGAGAGTCGTCTTCGCGCCCGCTTTGTCACCGTTAGCTTTTTGTGCGAGCGCGAGGATGATCCACGACGAAGCGGGCGCTTCGGGAATCGCGGTCGCGCGCTTTGCGAATTCGAGTGCTTCTTTCGGATCCTGCGCGCGAAGTCGAACGTCGGCGAGCATTCGCAGCGCGAGCCCGTCGTGGGCGTCGATGGCGAGAGCCTGGCGGAATAGTTGTTCCGCTTCCGCGTCGCGATGGCGACGAATCAAGAGCGCGCCGAGCGTGGAGTAGGGAAGTGACCAGTTCTTCTTTAAAGAGATCGCGGCACGAAACGCCGCCTCGGCTTCATCAAGACGGTTAAGCGAAACAAGCGCGTTGCCGCGTTGGAATTGTGCTTCGGGAAATTCCGGCCGGACCTTCAGCGCTTGTTCATAGAACGAGAGCGCCTTCTCGAAGTCACCGTGCGCATGCGCGCTTTGTCCGCGTTCGAATAGACGCACCGGATCGGTTGCATCGTCGCCGAAAGCTTCTTCGGTTTGGGCGCGCACGGGCGCAGCGCTACTCAACGCCAGCAGCAGAATGCAACTCGCCGCGAGGAGGAGTTTGTTCCAGAATGAAAGGCGCATCGAAACCAGCCCGGGGAGGTTCTGATACTAGCATTTTCACCGAATGACAAAAAGCCGGAAGTCGCAGAAAAAGCACGTTTGCGTTGCCGTTCAACCATGAGCTAACATGCGAACAATCAATGCAAAATCTCCAGCACAGAGAAGAAGAGAGCGACGCGTGTCTGACTCTCAAGGAGCAGCGGCTGCGCGAGATTTTTCGCAACCTTGGTTCTGTGATCGTCGCTTACTCCGGCGGCGTTGACAGCAGCTACGTCGCTTACATCGCCACCGCGGAATTAGGACCACGAGCCATCTGCATCACCGGACACTCCGCGAGCCTGCCTTCGTTTCAACAAGCCGAGATCGATCGCGTCGTCAGTGAGTTTGGTTTTCATCACGAAACAATTCAGACCGAAGAGCTGGAGAATCCGAACTACCGCGCGAACAACGCGGACCGTTGTTTCTTCTGCAAAGACGAGTTGTACGGGAAGCTCGAAGCGATTGCGGCGAGTCGAGGTATCGAGTGCATCGTGGATGGATCGACCACGGACGATCTCGATGATTTTCGTCCCGGTCGTCGCGCGGCGACACAACACGCGGTGCGCAGTCCTTTAATCGAAGTCGGGATGAGCAAGAGCGAAGTGCGTGAGTTCAGCCGGCGCGCCGGCTTGCCCACGTGGGACAAACCTGCGAGTCCGTGCTTGTCGTCGCGCATCGCTTACGGGACCACGGTGACGATCGAACGGCTGAGTAAAGTGGACCGTGGCGAAGAGATCTTGCGCGAGTTTGGTTTCCGAGAGTTTCGCGTGCGCCATCACGACTCGCTCGTCAGGCTGGAGATTGCGCCGGCGGAGTTGGACCGTGTGTTGCGCAGAGATGTGATCGAGCAACTCGCGGCGCGTTTTCGCGAGCTGGGTTTTAAATATGTGACGCTGGACCTGCAGGGATTTCGCAGCGGGTCGATGAACGAGGTCTTGCCTAACTGAGAGGTCTTTATGGTCAGCATGTACAGCACAATCTACGTTGACGATAGTCGCGAGATAAAGGAAGACAATCCCTTCGAGTCGATGATGTCGCGCTTCGATCGCGCGGCGCAGTTGTTGGACCTCGATCCCGATCTGTACGCCGTCTTGCGAGTTCCCAATCGCGAGCTGAAGGTTTACATCCCGACGCGCATGGACTCCGGCCGCATTCAGGTGTTCGAAGGCTATCGCGTGCAGCACAACTTTGCGCGTGGCCCGGCAAAGGGCGGCATCCGTTATGCGCCGGACGTCAATATCGATGAGGTGCGCGCGCTCGCCGCGTGGATGACGTGGAAGTGCGCGGTGGTCAACGTGCCGTTCGGCGGTGCGAAAGGCGGCATCATCTGCGATCCGCAACAGATGTCGGCGGGCGAGCTCGAGCGCATGACGCGGCGTTATGCAGCGGAGTTGCTCGACTTCATCGGACCTGAGAAGGACGTGCCGGCGCCGGACATGAACACTAACGAGCAGACGATGGCGTGGATCATGGACACCTACTCGATGCACGCGCGTCACACAGTGAACGCAGTCGTGACGGGTAAGCCCATCGACCTCGGCGGCTCGGCAGGCCGGCGCGAAGCGACCGGGCGCGGCATCCTCTTCGTCGTCAATGAAGCGATCAAGCGGTTCAAGATGACGCCCGCAGAGACGCGCGTCGTAGTCCAGGGATCGGGAAACGTCGGCGGCATCGGTGCGCGACTCATGCACGAGGCTGGCTACAAGGTTGTAGCGATATCGGACGTTCATGGCGGTATCTACAACGCGAATGGCATCGACATCCCGGATGCGTTGCAGTACCTGGCGACCACTCGATCGTTTGAGGATTATCCGAACGTGGAGTTTGTGAACAATCAGGAACTGCTCGAGCTGCCGTGCGACGTGCTGGTCCCGGCCG
Source organism: Pyrinomonadaceae bacterium (assembly GCA_036503085.1). GTDB lineage: Bacteria > Acidobacteriota > Blastocatellia > Pyrinomonadales > Pyrinomonadaceae > PSRF01. The sequence continues at coordinate 7,565 of DASXXL010000029.1, forward strand.
CGACCGAGAACCAGATCACTTCGCAGAACGCTGACAAGTTGCAGTGCAAAGTGCTCGCTGAAGGCGCGAATGGACCGACAACCGCCGGAGCAGATGAAATACTTCACCAAAAAGGCATCTTCGTTGTGCCCGACATTTTGGCGAACGCGGGTGGCGTGACGGTCTCGTACTTCGAGTGGGTGCAGGACCGCATGGGGTATTTCTGGCCGGAGGATGTAGTGAACGAAAGACTCTCGCACAAGATGGTTGCGAGCTTCAATGATCTGTGCCGTTATGCCGACTCACACTCGGTCGATACACGGACCGCGGCGTACATGTTAGCGATAGACCGCGTGGCCTATGACACGCGTATGAGAGGCATCTATGCGTGACCGAAAAAACATAAACAGATGTGCGCTAAGTAGTGAAAAAGGCTTGATTTCGGTTTTAAGGTAGAGTATGGTCACTCGGGATTTACGACTCGGACCAGCGTTAAGATTTCTCAATATTTGCGCGACAGGTTTGAGGGACGAAATCATTGACAAGGGGTAGTTCATTCTCTATAAGAAATGAACCAAAGCAGCAATCACTCGGGTATAGCGTAATTAGTCCGATAGAGTACTGCGAGAGCCGAAGTATTCTGTTTACATCGCAGTCCGAGCGTCGCCGCTGGGCCTAGTGGTCCAAGCGGTTCTGTAGTTTTGACAAGTGTAGTTGGGGCCTCCGCGGCGACAAGGTGTTTTCGTGCTTGTTCGGTACGGCGGCACTATTACATCGAATTCTTATTACTCATTTCGCAGGAGGAATGCGATGAGACTCGCAACTAGGGCGCTCTTAGCTGCGCTCGTATGTTTGGTGCTGTGTGCCGCAGTATCAGCACAGACAATCAGGTCGGAAAGAGACCCGCGTAATCAGTCTCCAGCAGTTGGCACCGGTGGTCCAGAAGGTGGACCAACGGGCCTTTTTACTATCTACGACGGTTCCACGCTGCGTCGCGGCGAGTTCACGTTCAGTATCGCTTACAGTAACTTCGATCGTGATCCAGGCAATGTCGACATCGTCGATATTCCGTTGAGCTTCAACGTCGGCTTAAACGATCACATCGAAGTCTTCTTCAAGACCACCGGTTACCGCGGAATCAAAGTCAATAATCCCGCGAACCTATCCAGCTTTTATCTGCCGAACTCGCAGCTCTTCTGCGGCGCTACACTGTGCCGCCCGGCCGCGATCATTCTGGCGCCCTCTGGTCCGAACGTCGGCACGATCGCCGGCACGGCAGTTTTTCGTCCGTTGAATAATCAACCGTTCGTGCAGTTTCCGTTTACGGGCGGCTCCGCCGGTACGTTTGGTCAGGGTAATGGTCAGGGACAGTTTGGCTTCCCGGGTTTCAACGCGCAGCTTGGACCACCAGTGTCCCAGCCGAATAGCGGCAACTTCGGTCCGGCTGACAACTTCCCGGGTATCGGTTCGCCGGTCGGCAGCATCCTGCCCGGCGTCGTCCTGGCGACGACCACGCTTCCGGCGACGGCTTTGAATCTGCCTATAACGGTGCCGCTGACGTTCACCGTCGCGCCGAGCTATTTGCCGGATGCGCCGTTTGTGAATCGCCTGTACGGTGAGAGCAACTTCAACAACCTCGTGTTCGGTGCGAAGATTCGCTTCACTGGTCCGAACAATCCGCTTGGTGTCGGTATCATCCCGTTCTATCGCTGGTGGCTCGATAAGGCCGATGATTTCTCCGGCTTCAACCAGATGCAGCGCGGCGCAGGGCCGGGTGGCGATGTCGGTGACTTTGGTTTGATTGGTTTCGTCGATGGTCGCCTCGGCACGCACGTGAATGTGTCAGCTAACGGCGGCTATATCCTGAACAGCAATCCGAAGGGCCTTGGTGGTGATTTCGTGCTGTTGGATCGGCCTGATGAGTTTCTCGCGGGTATCGGTTTCGACTTCCCGCTCAACAAGCACATCCAGCCGATCGCTGAAGTTAGATCGACCACCTACGTTGGTGGCCACACGCCGAATGCCTTCAACAACAATCCGGTTGACGTGCTCGGTGGCGTCAAGATTTATCCACGCCGCTGGTTTGGTATCGGCCTGGCTTATCGCCGTCACCTGAATCAGCAGGATATGGACCATTTCAATCCGGTCGATTTCAATGTCCCGATTCAGCAGGTTACCAACGTCAACGTAATTGGCCGCGGTCTCGTGGTTGTTCCGGGAACGACTCGTCCGGTGACTTCGCAAGGCTTCCCGATTGGCTTCAACTTCTCGGACGAGCCGAATGGCTTTATCGCGCAGTTCTGGGTAGGCAGACGCAACGCCAGAACTCCTCCGAAACCACCCAACCAGCCACCGACCGTCACGGCAGTGACCACGTCGATCAGCTCAATCGTGCGGCCGTGCCCGCCGGGAACGAGCTCCTCGACCTGTACGCCGAGTGGCAATGAAGTGACCTTGACCGCGAACGCGACCGACGTCGACAACGACCAGTTGCTTTACACCTGGTCCGTTACCGGTGGTCGTCTGACGGGTGAAGGTCGCTCGGTGACTTGGGATCTCAGTGGCGTTGCCAACGGCACTTACACGGCGACCGTGGAAGTGAACGACGGCAATCCGGGTCACACGGCGAACGGTACGGCGACGGTTACCGTTGCTGACTGTTCCGACTGTGTGAAGCCGCCACCGCCGTGTCCGCAGGTTTCGGTGAGCTGCCCGAGTGATATCGATGCAGGTCAGCCGATTACGTTCACCGCGAGCGTTTCGGGTGGTGATACCGCAGCGACTTACACTTACAACTGGTCAGTCTCGGCCGGCACCATCACCAGTGGTCAGGGAACTTCCTCAATCACTGTTGATACAACCGGTATCGGTGGCCAGAGCGTGACTGCGACCGTCAGCATCGGCGGCGCGGATCCGAGCTGCACCGGCACGACAGCGTCTTGCACCACTGGTATCAAGCCGCCGCCGCGCCAACCGACGCGGTTCGACGAGTATGGCAACATCCGCTTCAACGATGAGTAGGCCAGACTCGACAACTACGCCATCCAGTTGCAGAACGACCCGACGTCCACCGCTACCATCATCGTGTACGGTAGC
>DASXXL010000030.1:0-1858 GCA_036503085.1 Pyrinomonadaceae bacterium
AACAGATACGTCGCAGCATCGAGAACGAAAGCCACGTCGGTGCCGAAGAGACCGGTGATAAAGCCGCCCAGCGCAGCGCCGATAGTGAGCATCGCCGACCACGTCACCGACGAAATCGCATTGGCCGCAACCAGCTCTCGATCCTCGACAATCGATGGAATCGCCGCAGTCTTCGCCGGCTCAAAGAAAGTCGACAACCCGAGTTGAAAAACCGTCAGCACATAGATGATCCACAAGTGCTCCGGACGCCGCACAAACAGAAACCCGAGCACGACCACCGCGCGCAAAAGGTCTGACACGATCATGATCCGCTGGCGACTGAAGCGGTCGGCAATCACGCCCGATATCGGTCCGAAGAAGAAACTGGGAACGAAGCGCGCGACGAGAAGCAGGCCGACGTCGCGACCTGAGCCGGTCAGTTTGAGAATGATCGTGTAGAGCGCGATGGTGTCGAACCAGTCGCCCATCTGACTGACAACCTGACCGAGCCACAGTTGTCTGAAGCTACGATTCCTGCGCAGCAGATCGATATACCCGACTTGCGTTGGTAGGTTCTTATCGGCACTCATCCGCGGCGTAGTTTAGCAGCTTGACTGAACTTCTCAATCTGACCTGTCAGAATGGAATGATCCATCAAGAGTCATCGCGAATTCGCAGTAATTTGAACGGCACGACAGTTGAACATAGGCATAGCGCGGCGCAGAAGCCACTGGCTTCGCGGGCCCTCCGCACGGGGCCCGTAGCCGCAGAGTTCTATGACAGTAATGAGTCGTGAAACATCTCACCCAGCCCGGCAACCCGATCGCCTCGGGTCGCCACTTGCCCAATTCACCGGAGAGAGAGCTGAGTTGCTCCCAGCTCTGTCTCCGGTCGCGTCGGTGCGCGAATCGCTGGGTTACTGGTGGCACACAAACCAGTTGTGGATTGCGTGGACATTGCTCGTCGTGCCACTCGTAGTCGAATTGATCTACGGCACGTTTCTCTTGCCCTATCTCCTACTCACTCCAGTTTCAATTCTTGCAACTTACTTGATCTACCGCGGCGCGCGTGCGCGTGTGCAATCGAAGACCAGGGAGATCGAAGCGATCAGTCAGCTTCATCTCGCCACCGCTGAAGCACTCGCTACTGCGATCGATGCCAAGGATCAAACTTCACATTGTCACGTTCGTCGCGTGCAGATTTACGCAGCGGGCATGGGCGAAGTGTTTGGCCTTTCACAAAACGAGATCGCCGCCTTGAAAGCAGGTGCGCTACTGCACGACATCGGCAAGCTCGCCGTTCCGCCGCATATTTTGAACAAACCCGGACCTCTAACTCCTGCGGAGTTTGAGAAGATGAAAATTCACACGGTCGTGGGCGCCCAGATCCTCGGCCGCGTGGATTTTCCGTATCCAGTGATTCCGATCGTCAGGCATCACCACGAACAGTGGGACGGCCGTGGTTATCCTGACCGGTTGCGCGGTGAACAGATCCCCATCACCGCGCGCATTATTTCTGTTGTCGACTGCTTCGACTCGATTCGCGAGGATCGGCCGTTTCGACGTGGCATGACGCTCGACGAAGCGACCGCCTTGCTGTTGCGCGGTTCGGGAATTCATTTCGATCCAACCGTCGTCGAGCAGTTCATCAAACACCTGCCACGTTTTGACGCTGAGATCGAACGACTCGGCCTGCAACACCAACCGGCAAACTACTCGACCGAGCCGCCGATTCAACTGAGCGAAGTCGACATGAGCCAGACACGTGAGCGTGGTTCTTACATCGCTTACGATCAGATCAAGAAGGCGCATCGTGAAGTCTATGCGTTGTACGAGATAGACCGCACGTTTGGTACGTCGCTGAACGTCGAGCACACCCT
>DASXXL010000031.1:0-5637 GCA_036503085.1 Pyrinomonadaceae bacterium
CTGATGACTCGTGCAGTGTGGCTGTTGATGATCGATGACGGAATGCGTGTCCGTGTGCTGATCCGAACCGACGAGATACAGACCGTCGACCCAACATTCCGCGCCTTCGTGGTCCAGCACGACCGAGATGTCGTGGCGCGCAAGACGGCCGCCGAGATTGATCGAGGTCGTATCGTAACTGGCGCTGCGTCCGAGTGACGCCGAAGTGATCGACGTGTGAAATGCGTTGTCGCTTTCGCGCTGCATCCGATAGTGTTCGAGCCGCGCGCCTTCCTTGAGCACGACCTCCGCAATCGCGTTCGTGAAATACTGCCCGTTACGAGTTGAGACAAAGTTTTCGATCAACGTCGCCGAGCTGTTCTCTTCAGCAACAACCAGGAGCCGCGGAAAACTCGCCGCGTCTTCGTGCTCGGCATCGGTTACGAACGTGACCTGAATCGGCGTCTCGAGCTTCACGTTCTTGGGCAGCCATAGAAACAAACCCGATTGCAGAAAGGCAGTATTGAGCGCGGCGAGCCCGTTGTCGTGATAACCAGCATTGCGTGCGAGATAAGCGCGCGCGACTTTGTTGTAGCGCGCATCGGCAACCGCGCTGAGCAGATCGATCGCGACCGCTCCTTCAAGCCCGGTCGTCACCGAAAGCTCTTCAGAGAAAAAACCGTTCACAACTACGAGATGCGCCGTCGCCGTTTCCGAATAGACAAACTGAGCGACATCCAGCGACGCATTGGTGGCACGCGTCGCCGGCACGAAACTTTGCTTCCCCAGCGGCGCGAGGTTCGTATACTTCCACTCTTCCTCGTGAACCGTCGGAAACCCGAGTTGCTCGAAACGATCCATCGCGCTGTTGCGCACCAGCTCCAGCCACGGTACAGTCGGACTCGACTCGCGCACCTTCTGAAACGCAGTCTGATAATTGTTCTGTTTTCTTGCGAGTTCAGTGACCATTGCTTAATTCGCCGCGTTGAGTTTTGCCGAGCCAGTTTCGTTTTGTGTCGGCAATTTGATCCAGTCGTAGCCCTTCTCTTCGAGTTCCAGCGCGAGCTCCTTGCCGCCTTCGCGCGCGATGCGGCCACCAGCGAGCACGTGCACGTAATCGGGCACGATGTAGTTGAGCAGACGTTGGTAGTGAGTGACGACGATGATCGCGTTGTCGGGCGTCAACAGTTTGTTCACGCCTGACGCGACGACGCGCAACGCGTCGATGTCGAGACCGGAATCAGTTTCGTCAAGCACGGCGAGCTTCGGTTCTAGCACGGCCATTTGCAGAATCTCGTTACGCTTTTTCTCGCCGCCGGAAAAACCTTCGTTAACCGAGCGTGTCATGAAGCTCGCATCCATCTCGACAACCTTCGCGCGTTCCTTCAACAGATCTTTGAACTCCAGCGGATCGAGTTCTTCTTCGCCGAGATGCTTGCGCTTCTCGTTGTAAGCAAGCCGCAGAAACTGCGCGTTCGAAACTCCGGGCACTTCGATCGGATACTGAAACGCCATGAACACGCCTTCACGCGCCCGCTCATCCGGCGACAACTCCAGCAAATTCTTGCCTTCGTAGATCACTTCACCGGCGGTCACTTCGTATTGCGGATGACCGGCGAGCACTTTCGCGAGCGTTGATTTGCCCGAACCGTTCGGGCCCATGATGGCGTGAATCTCGCCCTTCTTGACCGTTAGATTGATGCCTTTGAGGATCTCATTGCCGTCGATACCGGCGTGTAAGTTTCTAATCTCTAACATTCGCTATCCCACGCTACCTTCCAATTTCAGTCCCAGCAGCCGCTGCGCTTCGACCGCAAATTCCATCGGCAACTGGAGAAAAACGTCTTTGCAGAAACCATTGATGATCAGCGACACGGCGTCTTCCTGCGAGATGCCACGCTGCTGCAAATAGAACAACTGCTCTTCGCTGATCTTCGAGGTCGACGCTTCGTGCTCGACGCTCGAGGTGTTGTTCATCACTTCGATATACGGGAACGTGTTCGCGCCGCACTGCGATCCGATCAGCATCGAATCACACTGCGTGTAGTTGCGCGCGCCTTCCGCTTTCGGCATCACCTTCACGAGCCCGCGATAACTGTTGTTCGACTTTCCGGCCGCGATGCCTTTAGAGATGATCGTCGAGCGAGTGTTCTTGCCGAGGTGGATCATCTTCGTGCCCGTGTCGGCTTGTTGCGCGTGGTTCGTCAGCGCGACTGAATAAAACTCGCCGATCGAGTTGTCGCCTTGCAGAATGCACGACGGGTATTTCCACGTGATCGCCGAACCCGTTTCGACCTGCGTCCACGAGATCTTCGAGTTCTTGCCGGCGCACTTGCCGCGTTTTGTAACGAAGTTGTAAATGCCGCCTTTTCCTTCTTCATCGCCGGCGTACCAGTTCTGCACGGTTGAATATTTGATCTGCGCGTCGTCGAGTGCGACGAGCTCGACAACCGCGGCGTGCAACTGGTTGCGATCGAACTTCGGCGCCGTGCAGCCTTCGAGATACGAAACGTATGCGCCTTCTTCGGCGACAATCAACGTGCGCTCAAACTGGCCCGACTCCGCGTTGTTGATGCGGAAGTAAGTCGAGAGTTCCATCGGACAACGCACGCCCTTCGGAATAAAACAGAAACTGCCGTCCGAGAAGACTGCGCTGTTCAGCGCCGCGAAGAAGTTGTCGTTGGTTGGTACGACGGAACCGAGATACTTCTTCACGAGCTCCGGATAATCTCTGATCGCTTCGGTAAACGAACAGAAGATCACGCCGTGCTTCTTGAGCTTCTCTTTGTAAGTAGTCGCAACGGAGACCGAATCGAAAACCGCGTCGACCGCGACGCCTGCGAGTTGTTTCTGCTCCTGCAATGGAATGCCGAGTTTCTCGAAGGTTCGCAACAACTCGGGATCGACTTCGTCGAGACTCGCTTTCGTCGGTTTCTGTTTCGGCGCGCTGTAGTAAATGATGTCCTGGTAGTCGATCTTCGGATACTTAATGTTGGGCCAATGCTTCGGCTCGGTCATCGTCAGCCAGTGACGAAACGCCTTGAGCCGGAATTCCAGCATCCACTCGGGCTCGTTCTTCTTCGCGACGATCAGACGAATCGTGTCTTCAGTCAGACCGCGCGGGATCACGTCCGACTCGATGTCTGTGACGAAGCCGTATTTGTATTCCTGTTTCGCTAGTAGTTCTGCTGTGCTCATCGTAACCTTCTAGACGCGACTGTCTCGCGGTTTCATTCCCTGAATCTGATGCAACACTTCATCGACGTTTGCTTCGGTGCCTAGCAATTGCGACAGCGTGATCTCGCCGAGTGCGTTGTCGACAATCTGGTGCAGCTCGACGATGACCGGGCGGATGCCGCAATCACCGGTGTGCACGCACGCGTCGAGCACGCCGGCGTAACTCTTACAATGCGACTCGGCGGGCTCGCCTTCCAAAACCCTGATGACCTGGTTGAGACGAATCTGCGATGCGGGCCGCGCGAGTGAGTAGCCGCCCTTGATGCCGCGTGTCGACTGCACCAGGCCGGCTTTGCTCAGGATCCACATGAGTTTGCCGGCGTTGGCGGACGAGATTCCCTCGAGTCGGGCGAGCTGCGAAAGGGTCAGCGACTCACCCAACGTCTCGGCGCGCGCCAGTTGCAGCAGGCAGCGCAAACCGTATTCTTCCTGAGCCGAGATCTTCATCTAAGTGATTATCCTGTGGCATCTTACGCGAAACCTTACTTTTAAGTCAAGATTGTGGATTACACGAATGAACACGGATTTTGGATTGTGTCCGTGTTTATCCGTGTAATCCGTGGCTAAAGTTTGAATTCGAAATCGAGGTAACCGGCGAGGCGGACGGGTTTGCCACCGACGTTTGGAGGCGCGAACGTCCACGCCTTTGCCGCGTCTTCGGCAGCTTGGCGTAGAAGCATTGGCCCTTCCGAATTGGTGATCCAGATCTTGCCGTTCTCGTCGATGATGGCAAACACGCGCACCGTGCCGGTGACGTTGTGTGTCCTGGCAGAGGCGGGATAGTTCGGCGTGACGCGCTTGGTTTCGCGCCCGTTGAGTGAGCCAGTGCTGATGAGCTGCGGCTCCGCAGTCGGCGTTGTTGTTGTTTGCGTGGAAGCCGTTTGCGCCGCGTTGGTAGCAGGTTGAGGGGAGTTGTTAGCCGAGTTGGACGCCGCTGTCGCTGAAGCATCTGCTGGTTGTGCGCCCGACGTATCAGTCTTCGGTCCGGCAAACGGATTGGGAATACGGGAAGTCATCGCATCGAGTGCAGGCGAACGGCCGAGCGACGCGACCTGAGTCTGCGACGACGCCATTCTTTCTCTTGCCATTAACAATTCCGTTTGCCACTTCGCGCGGTCGTCGTCATTGCGCGCCAGCGACAGTCGCAACCCGAGCACGTCTTCGAGCAACGCGACCGCGTCGTAACTGCGCCCTTGTTCCTTGGAGATCTCGTTTGCCTGCGCCACCACGCGTTCGAGCAAACCGCGGACGCGATCGAGATCCGTGTTCGCCTCGGGCGGCAGATCGCCGTCGCTGGGATTGAGTCCGAAACTGCGATAACGCGCGATGTGCGAACGAATGCCGTTGACCGTTTGCCCGGCGGCCGCGAAGTAAGTACGAATGGATTCGTCTTTCTGAGCGGCGCGCGTTTGAAACGCTTCTTCGAGTAACGATTGCGAGCGGCCGTAGTTGCCGTCTTCGAGATAGATGCCGAGCAGCATCAGCGTGGCGACGTTGCGCAGCGCGACGTCCCGCGTAGAGGCGCGCACGTTTTCCAGTTCGGTGGCGGCAGCTTGTAGTTGATGAACCGCGGCGAGCGCGCGGGCGCGGTCGATACGATCGAGGGCGGAATTGGCATTAGCGGTGGTTGCGTCCGGGCCGGGGCCGGTCGACTGCGCCGCCGCGAAGACGGGTGCGATCAGGAGAAGGATTGTCGGGAGGATGGCATGAATGTAGGGGCGAAAACGGTAAAAAGACCTCAAATTGTTGACTCCTGAAACACAAAAGCGAGCCTCATGCTCGCTTGCATTGACTATCATTTCGGGACGCTATTATGGCCGCAGAGGGGCGGATGAGGCAAGAGGGGTCATTCCGGTGTCAATATGCCCGCCATGGAGTCATTACCGGCGAGCGATCTAGTAAGTGCAGGGATGCTGGATTTGCAAACCAGCGCGAGACGGTCGCAGCCTTGCTCGTTGCTATCGGCGCGCCAAAACTACGGCGTTTCGGTTTGAACCTCCCGTCGACCTTACCCGCTAACCCGCAACAGTGGACAACCGCAGCGCCGAAGGCGCGGCCAGAAGGTAGCCAGGGGCGTTCACGGGAAACAGGCGCTACGGCGTGACGGAACTGCTGAAGCTCTTCATGATCTTGTCGCGAAACACGCGGGCGGCGTTTTTGACGGCCGTTTCGTCGAGGGTCAGGAGACGGCGGTCGCGCATCAGGATGCGGCCGTTGATGATTACGGTCTCTACGTCCGCAGCTTTCGTGGCGTAGACGAGATCAGAATAGATGTTGTAGACGGGAATCTGATTCAAAGTATCGCGGTCGACGATCAAAACGTCGGCGCGCTTCCCGACCTCGAGCGAACCAATCTCCTTCTCCAAATGCAGCGCCTGCGCGCCCCGAATCGTCGCAAACTCAAACGCCTGCTGCGCCGAG
>DASXXL010000032.1:0-4312 GCA_036503085.1 Pyrinomonadaceae bacterium
TGTGTCGGGGCATTCTAGCAGTCAGTTTCCGAGTTTGAATAGACAATTAGCAAAACAGGAAACGATTTGCTAAGGTCTGCGGATTCATTCAGCCGTTCTCCAAAATTCCGAACAGGGAGCCTTTAATCTTGAAGTCGAATCATCGTGTCCTCTTCCTGGTTGTGCTGTCGCTGCTGGTGGTTGCGCCGGTGTTGGGCCAAACGCATCGCGCGTCGTTGCGAGGAACTGTTTACGATCCGATTGGGGGGGTGATTCCGGGTGCGACGATCACGCTCACGAACGTGGAGACCAGTGAGTCACGAACGACAACAACTGACGACCAGGGTGAGTATACGATTGCTTCTCTACCGGCCGGCGTTTATCAGTTCGAGGTTGAGAAGTCGCCCTTCGTGAAGGACAGCGTGCGCATCGAGTTGCTGGTGAATCAGGCGCGAAGGCAAGACGTGACGCTCAAAGTCGGAACTCCCGGAATTGTTGAAGTCGACGCGCCGTTCGAGGCAGTACTGAAGAAAGATACGACCTCACTCGGCGCCGTTATTGATAATCGCCAGGTCACTGGCCTTCCGCTCGATGGCCGCAATTTTTATGAACTTAGTTTGCTCGTGCCTGGCGCTGTGCCGCCGGCTCAGGGTTCCGCCGGTTCTGTTCGCGGTGACTTCGCCTTTAGCGTCAACGGCGCACGCGAAGACTCCAACAACTTTCTGCTCGACGGCGTCTACAATCTCGATCCGAAACTGAACACGTTCGGTGTTCGGCCTTCCGTCGATGCGATTCGAGAGTTTGAAATGCTGACGAGCACTTACGATGCTTCGTTTGGCCGCAATCCCGGCGCGCAGATCAACGTCATTCTCAAATCTGGATCGAACGACTTTCACGGTTCGTTGTTTGAGTTTCATCGCAACGCCGCGCTCGACGCGCGCAATTTCTTCGCGCCCGCGTCTGAGCCGAAGCCGAAGTATATTCGCAACCAGTTTGGCGGCGCGCTCGGTGGTCCAATCGCGCGTAATCGCACGTTCTTCTTCGCCGATTATGAAGGCACGCGTTCGCGTGAAGGAATCACGCGCATCACGAACGTGCCGACTGCTGAAGAACGCGCCGGCAACTTCTCGCATAGTCTTTTTGGTTTTCCGGATCAGCCGTTCAGCGATTTGCCATTCGACAACGGCATCATTCCTTCGTTTTTTATGAATCCCGTCGGCCGTGCGATTGCCGCGCTTTATCCGCTCCCGAACAGGAACGTGCCGTTTCAGAACTTCGTCTCGTCGCCGACGCAGCGTGATGACAACGACAGTTTCGATGCGCGCGTCGATCACCGGCTCACAGATAAAGCAGACCTGACGTTTCGTTACAGCTTCGGCGATCGAGATCTGTTTGAACCGTTTACTGGACCATCGTTTTCGTTGGTCCCGGGATTTGGCGATACGGTGAAGCGTCGCAGTCAGAACGCGATGGGCGCGTTGACGTTCGTTTCTACGCCGAACCTGGTGAACGAGACGCGCGTGGCGTTTAGCCGTGTGGCTGCGTCGGTGACACAGGAGGCGAGTGTTCTAAATTCCGCGGTTGGCTTGCCGGCGATCTCGCCGCGTCAGCGCGACCTGGGTTTGAGTTTTATTACCGTGACCGGGTTTTCGCCGCTCGGCGATGAAGGTAACAATCCGCAGGACAGCGTCACGAACGTGTATCAGTTGCTCAATAACTCGAGCTACGTTCACGGCGAGCACTTGATCAAGTTTGGCATCGATTTCCGTTTCTCGCAGCAGAATGCGTTTCGCGATGTGGAGTCGCGCGGGCGTTTGCAGTTTTCGCCGTTCGGACAGATCACGGGAAATGCGCTCGCCGATCTTTTGATTGGGTTTCCGCTGTTGACTAGTGTGGCGCGCGTTGATAACCCGCAGCAGATACGAACTGAGAGTTACAACTTCTACGTCAACGACAGTTTTCGTGTGACGCCGCGTCTCACTCTCGTTGGCGGTTTGCGTTACGAGTACAACTCGCCGCCGGTTGATAAAGAAGACCGCGCGACTGTTTACGATGTGGCGACGCGCTCGCTCGTGCCGGTCGGGACTAATGGCGTGCCGCGCAGTGGCTTCGAGCCGGATCGAAACAACTTCGCGCCACGCGTCGGATTCGCCTGGACCATCGGTGAACGTCAGGCGACGGTGCTGCGTGGTGGTTATGGCGTTTACTACGATCAGTCGCCGCTTGCGCCCGCGGAGGCGCTCTATTTCAACTCGCCGTTTTTCGACAACAACATTTTCTTCTCATTGCCGGGATTGCCGCTGACGTTGAGCAATCCATTCCCGTCGTTCTTCCCGTTCCCGCTGCCGGATTCGGCGCTCGCGATTCAACGCGATCTGCGCACAGGGTACATGCAGCACTGGAACTTCAACGTCGAACAGCAGATTGGCGCGAAGAGCGTGCTCGAAGTTGCTTACGTCGGTTCGAAGGGGACCAAGCTGTTGACGGCGCGCGACATTAACCAGCCGCAGCCGAGTGTATTGCCGCCGCGACTGCCGATCGTGCCGCGGCCGGATCCGCGGTTTGACGACATCAACCTGCTCGAGTCGCGTGCGAACTCGAACTACAACGCATTGCAGGCGCGCTTTCAGCAGCGTTTGGCGCGTGGCTTCTCGACGCTAGCTTCTTACACGTGGTCCAAGTCGATCGACGATGCTTCAAACTTTTTCAGCAGCGCGGGCGATCCGAATTTTCCGCAGAACAGTTACAACGTCGCGGCCGAGCGCGGTCGTTCGAACTTCGACGTGCGGCATCGTTTGTCGGTGAGTTATTCGTATGCGTTGCCGTTCGGCAAAGGGCGGCAGTATTTGACGAATGATGGTTGGCTGTCGACAGTGGTGAGTGGTTGGGAGACTTACGGTATCGTTACGGTCCAGTCGGGTCGTCCGTTTACAGTGGCTTTGCTGCCGGAGATCGACAACAGCGGCACGGGGCGTTCGATCCTCGGTTTCGGCGCCAACGATCGTCCGAACCTCGTCGGCAATCCCGAGCTCTCAAATCCGACCACGGGTCAGTGGTTCAATACCGCGGCCTTCGCCTTCCCCGCTCCCGGCACCTTCGGTAACGCCGGCCGCAACATTCTCGACGGCCCCGGCTATCAAACCGTCAACATCTCCTTGATGAAAAACACGATACTAAGCGAACGCCTTACCCTTCAATTCCGGGCCGAGGCCTTCAACCTTTTCAACCACCCAAACTTCAACCTCCCCGACAACTTCCTGGGCTCCCCGACCTTCGGCCTCATCACCTCCGCCCGCGACCCCAGGCATATACAGTTTGGGTTGAAGTTGTTGTTTTAAGCCACAGACGCATACGGATAAGACGGATCTCTCTTGGCAGAGATCCGTGTTAATCCGTGGCCGGTGTTAATCCGTCGCCGCGCGATCGTCGAAGGTGTTGTATTGCGCGCGGAGCAGGAGCTCTGATTCTTCGCCGGTGGGGGTTTGGGTGAGAAGGGTGCCGTCGAGTTGTTCGTACAGTGGGGGTGGGATGTCGGCGAACTCCGACATTGGACCATAGATGTTGTCTACGCCTTCCCGGAACACGTCGCCGATCAATAGATTGATGATGTGCGTTCGCTCGTCCGGATACTTCCGCAGAAAACCCGAGAAGCTGAAACCGTCGTTGTAGAATGCGTAGACCAACTTGCGCATCGACTCGATACCACGATCGAGCTTCGCCTGATACTGGCCCAGACGCGCGGCGGAGAAGTCGTTGTGATTGAACGCATCGTGAATTGCATCAGCCGCGAGCTCCGCCATCTTTAAAGCGAGCAGCACACCAGAGGAGTAGATCGGATCGAGAAAGCCGTATGCGTCGCCGATGATGATAAAGCCGTTTCCGGCGTTGTGCTTCGAACGATAAGAGTAATCGAGGATCGAGTAGATCTTGTCGACGCGCTCGCCGCCCGCCACGCGACGACGGCACGGTTCACACTTTTCGATCTCTTCGTTATAGATCTTCGCGAGGTCCTGCCCGCGTCCCTTCAACAGGTAATCCGGGTCGGCGACGATGCCCACGCTGGTGACGCCGTCGTCGAGCGGGATATACCAGAACCAACCACCGCTGCCGTGCTCGGTGCGCAAAACCAGCGTCGCGCCGCCATTCAAATCCGGCTCGCGATGCACGTTTTTCCAGTACGAATACAGCACCGCTTTCTTGAGCTTCGGATCGCGTACGCGCCAGCGAAACTTGTTCGAGAGCATCGCTGTCTGGCCAGTCGCATCGACGACCACGTTTGCATAAAACTTCTGACGCGTGCCGTCCTGCATCTGGACTTCGACACCAACTGCAC
>DASXXL010000033.1:0-1576 GCA_036503085.1 Pyrinomonadaceae bacterium
ATGGATCCGGCGCGCCGAAAGTTCCTTGACAGAACGAATTACTACGGTCAGCAGGCCACGATCGACGGGCAAGGCCGATTGTTGATTCATCCATTGCTGCGGAAGAGCGCGGAAGTAATTGGCGACGTGGCAGTGCTTGGCTACCTGACCTATTTGGAAGTTTGGGAGCTCGACAAGTTCAAAGCACGCATGCTCGCCGATCCATACACGGAAGAAGACGAGGCTGCGATTGCGAGACTTGGAATTTGACATTAACGGATCTTTGAACGAGATCACGGGGCGGTGGTGATGGCTGCGCCTTTGGGGGGCATGGGCGCGCCCCATCGCCCCGTGCTGCTGGAAGAGACATTGAAGTTCCTCGCTCCTGAGCGAGGAGGTCTCTTTGTAGATTGCACGGTTGGTCTTGGCGGACACAGCGAAGCAATTCTGAAATCCTCGCCCGACACTCGTGTTATCGGAATGGATCTCGACCCCGCGGCGCTCGCCTATTCCCGACAACGACTCGCGCCCTTCGGAGATCGATTCCGTGCCTTTCAAGCCAACTTCCGCGCCATCGGCTCAATCCTCCAACAGGCTGATGAACGCGGTCCGAATGGTGTTCTCGCCGATCTGGGCGTCTCTTCAATGCAGTTCGATTCACCTGAACGTGGGTTTAGTTTTCGTTTCGACGCTCCTTTAGATATGCGGATGGACCCGAGCGAGGGAGCCACCGCAGCCGAACTTCTACAGCAACTTCCCGAATCGGAAATTGCCAGAATCATTTTCGAGTACGGCGAAGAACGACACTCACGACGCATCGCCCGTCGCATCGTCGAGCGTCGCGAACAAGGAAAGCCGATAACGACCACCACGGAGTTAGCAGACCTTGTGCGACACGCAGCCGGTGGGCACAAGCGGCAACAGATTCATCCGGCGACTCGCACGTTCCAGGCTCTGCGAATCGCCGTTAATAACGAACTCGAAGGGCTGGGAGAGTTTGTCGAGTCGTCAGTAGATCTTTTAATCCCCGACGGCAGGTTTGCCGGCATTAGTTTTCACTCGTTGGAGGATCGAATCCTCAAACGCGAGTTGAGAAGACTTTCGGGCCATTGTGAATGTCCGCCGCGGATGCCGGTTTGTTCGTGCGGCGCGCGTAAGGTTGTTGAGGTGTTGACGCGCCGGCCCGTGACACCGGGCGCTCGCGAGGTTGATGAGAACCCGCGGGCCCGCAGTGCGAAGCTGAGAGCATGTAGAAAGCTAAAAGACGATGAAGAGATTTCCTGAGCATCAACTCAACGCAAAGATTCGCCGCACGCGAGACGTCAGCGCGCTCTCGCGACTCGGCCTGTTGTTGTTCTGTGGTCTTGTGCTCGCCGGCGGTTTCGTCTTCGCGGCGAAGCAGCACTTCGCGGCCGTGCAGTACGGTTATCAAAACGAGAGCCTGCGCAGCGAGCGCAAGCGACTGCTGGAAGAGAACCAACGGCTCTCGCTGGAAAAGGAACGTGCGACCGCGCCGGACAAGCTCGCGCCCGCCGCTCGGCGTCTCGGATTACAGCCGGCGCGGCCTGGACAAATAGTTGGACACAGATAAACAGGG
>DASXXL010000034.1:0-7903 GCA_036503085.1 Pyrinomonadaceae bacterium
AAAACCATAAATGAAGAGCCCGCTTTCGGCATTTTGAAAGGCATTGCGGTGCGTTCGATGGCGCGCACGCTCGATGGCTCGCTGTGGTTCGGCACGTCGAACGGTGTCTACCTTTGCCACACCGACGGCAACTGCACGGTCGCGGTGCAAAATGTCGACGCGCGTTTTGTGCTCGCGGGCGGCTCGGGAGAAACAAATGAGATCTGGTGCGGCACGCGCGGTAACGGTCTCGTGCGCATCCTGCTCGATCGCGAAGTTGGACCAATCGTGTCCGAGATCGATTCCGAACAGGGTTTGCCGTCGCAGAATGTGTTCGCCGTCTTGCCGCAAACCAACGCGGACGGAAAGGTCGTGTTGCTGATTGGCACGAACCGCGGCATCGCGCGTTACCAGCCGGGCCGTCTTGCGCCGACGCTTTCAGTGACGCGTCTGCTCAGCAAGCGCGTGCACGCGCCGTCGGAAATCGCGACGGGCTTGAATCTCGAGTATCCGCAAAACAGTTTGTTGCTCGACGTGACCGCGATCAGCAGCCGCACGTTTCCGGAGCAGTTTCAATATGCGTTTACGCTTAGTGACAGCAAGGGCCAGCCCGTCAAACAGAAGCTTTCGCGTGATTCGCAGTTCACGATGGAAGGATTGAAGCCGGGCACGTACAAAGTGACCGCGCGCGCGTTCACGAAAGATCTCACGCCGTCGGCGCCGCTGACATTTTCTTTCACGGTCGCGAAAGCGCCGTTTCCGTGGACGTCGACGGCGCTCGCGATCCTGCTCGCGCTCGCGCTGCTCGCCTTGTTGTGGGCCATCCTCGAACGACGCCGCATTGTCGCGACGAGCGCCGCGCTCGTTTCCGCGAACCGCGAGCTTGCGGACGCGCGTCTCAACCTCGCCAACGAGGCCGAACGCGAACGCGGCCGCATCGCGCGCGATCTGCACGATCAAACGCTCGCGGATCTGCGTCATCTCGCGTTGCTGACCGATCAGATCAAGACGAACGGCGAACCGTCAGGCAAACAGACCGCATCGCTGCGCGGCGAAATCGAGTCGATCTCGCAAGAGGTGCGGCGCATCTGCGAAGATCTGAGTCCGTCTGTTTTGCAAAACGTCGGCTTTGCGGCGGCGCTGGAGTTTGCGCTCTCGCACGCGGTGCAGGACGCGCCTCCCGAGAAGCGGTTCGAGTATGAGTTTCATTGCGAGGACGGAATCGAAGAGCGCAGCGAGTTGACGCCGAGCGTGCAGATGCAGCTCTATCGCATCGTGCAGGAAGCGGTGAACAATATCTGGCGCCACGCGGGCGCGACCGAGGTGAAGATGTTTGTGAATAGCGCTGCGCCCGGTGATTTTTCGCTGCGCCTTGAAGACAACGGCCGTTCGTTTGAGTCGCAGCCGACGAACTCGGAAGGCCGCGGGCTCGCGAACATGCGCGCGCGTGCAGGGTTGATCGACGCGCAAATCGCGTGGCAGCCGCGCGACGGCGGCGGCACAGTGTTTACGTTGAATCGAAAAGCCGCGCGCGCAGGAGTGACTTCACATTGAAACCAGAACTCTTGCACATCGCCGATGAGGTCGCCGCAGCCATCGAAGCAAACAAGCCGACGGTCGCGCTTGAATCAACCGTGATCGCTCACGGTTTGCCGCGGCCGACCAATCTCGAAACCGCGCGCCGTCTGGAAGCGATCGTTCGTGAAGCCGGCGCTATGCCCGCAACGATCGCAATTCTCGACGGCAAACTCACCGCCGGCTTGAACGACGAACAACTGCGTCTGCTCGCCGAATCGACCGACGTCAAAAAGATCAGCACGCGCGATATTCCAATCGCCGTGGCCCAGAACTGGACCGGCGCGACGACTGTCGCTTCAACGACCTGGATCGCTCAGCGCGCGGGAATCAAAGTGTTCGCAACGGGCGGCATCGGCGGTGTTCATCGCGGCGCATTGCCGGACGTGTCTGCCGACCTGCCGGAACTCGCGCGTACGCCGATTGTCGTCGTCTGTTCGGGCGCAAAGATCGTGTTGGACTTGCCCGCGACGCGCGAATGGCTCGAGACGCATGCCGTCACCGTTGTTGGTTATCAATGCGATGAGCTGCCCGCTTTTTATTCGCGCCGCAGCGGCTTGCCCGTCGATGTTAGCGTCGGTTCGGCCGATCAAGTCGCGCACATCTTCCGCACGCAGCAAGCTCTTAAAATCTCATCAGCCTTGCTCGTCACCGTGCCCGTACCCGAAGAATTCGAAGTTCCGCCCGACCAACTCCAAACAACACTCAGCGACGCCTTGCTTCAAGCCGACCACAACAACATCGCCGGCCGCGAGCTCACTCCATTTCTCTTGGCCCACATGGCTCAACACAGCGGCGGCGCAACGCTGCGCGCCAACATCGCGCTTCTCGAAAACAACGCGCGCGTCGCCTCGGAGATCGCGGGCGCGTTAGCCCGCACAGGCTTTGCCTAAGTCGGTTGCGAGATGATTTCTCTGTGCAATCTCTGTGTCCTCTGTGTCTCTGTGGTTGGTCCCTGCTAAGAATTGATTAACCACAGAGACACAGAGGACACGGAGATTGCACAGAGAAGAGCGGACCCGTGATTTTAAGCTCTACAATTTTTCGCAGCCACTCGCCAACCTTCCACATCGTGCGCAGCATCACAGCGCCACAATCAATGTGAGCTCCTCCCTGGGCTCACAGCCAGGAACAAGCTGTCAGTTAGTGCGTGTAGGTAGAACGAAAGTTTTAACCGTTGCCGGAGTCTGTGCGTCGCGCGGGAACTAATTCTGTCGCGCGATGTCAAATTCAAACTGAACGGAGCAGTTCTCCCCAGGCTCTCCAATCAACCCGCATTTGAAAGGAGTTAGCCATGTCCCGCAAAGAGCTCATTCAACAACTTCGTATCGCATCACCGTGTGAAGTCGATTGGGATTCAATGATCGGCAACGATCGCGTGCGTTTCTGCGAACACTGCCGCCTGTCGGTCCATCACGTCGACTCGTTGAATCCAAAACAACTCAGACGTCTCATCGCCCGCTCGCACGGTCGTCTCTGTGTGAACTACACACAGCCCAACATCCAAACAGGCGTCAACGCTTTTCCCATCCTGCACAAAATCGGCAGACGAACTTCGGCACTCGCGGCCGGCGCATTCTCTGCCACGCTCAGCATCTCGACGGCCACAGCCGCTACGCAACCAAATCTCCGGCGTCCATCGTTTGCCGATCCGATCGTCGCCGCGACTGTTTTTCCCAAACACTTCTCGGCTCTGGGAACCGGAGCGTTGCGAGGCCAGGTTGTAGATTCGCAGGAGGCTACGATTGCGAGCGCTTCGGTGTCGCTAACGCAGGCGGAGACCAGCGAGAAACGCTCTACGACCACCAATGATAACGGCGAATTTTCATTCGAAGGCCTGGAACCAGGCACTTACACGCTGCAGGTCGAGGCGCCAGGCTTCGTGAAATCGCAAGTGACGGACATCACGGTGAAGGCTGACGATACCACGCCACTGACCATGAAACTTGAAGCTTTGCCCGCTACCGGAGGCGCAGTGGCGATCGTCATGCCCACTGAGCCACTCGTCAAAGCCGCGCTGGAAGATGATCTCGAAGCCGTCAACGCCGCGCTCGCAGCGAAGCCGGATCCAAACATCCGCGACAAAGACACGCACACCACAGCGCTCGAATACGCCGTTCGTAACGGCAATGAAGAAATCGTGCGGGTGCTGCTCTCCGCCAAAGCAGATGTAAACGCTAAGGACGACTTTGGCCAAACCGCCTTGATGATGCTCAGTGACAGCGTCACGAGCGAAATTGTTTGGGACCTCATCAACGCCGGCGCGAAAGTCAATGTGCGTGACAAAGACGGTGACACTGCCCTTATCAGCGCGGCGGAGGTAAACAACGTCGACGCTCTGAAAGCGCTGATCGAGGCGGGCGCGAAAGTGAATGCCGCCAACAGTGACGGCGACACGGCGTTGATCAAGGCAGCTTCGAACGGTTTAGTGAATAACGTGCGCGCCTTGATTATGGCGGGCGCCGACGTCAACGCCCGCAACAAAGAGGGTAAGACAGCGTTGATGTACGCCGACGACGAAGGTCAACGCGCTGTTATCAGATTGCTGAAGGCCCACGGCGCGATCGAGTTTGTGGTGAAAGAAAAACAGTAGTACTCTACGCTCCGCTAACACACACAAACTGGAGGACCGTGATGGCCGACGATAACAAGGACACGTGTAAGAATCCGCCCTGCACCTGCCCGCCGCAACCCGGTGGCAAGTATTGCAGCGCATCGTGCGAGGGCGCTGGTAAGACGATCGAGATCGATTGTGATTGTGGACACGAGGCGTGTGGCGGAAATTTCTGAGCCACGGATTACACGGATAAACACGGGTTAGATCAGGCTTTGCTGAGCTTGATGAACTGAGCCGCCAGTTTTGGTCCTGTTCCTTCGTCTTCGTGTTTGAAAAATACGAAGGCCGTTTTCCATTGCTGCGCGCGAATTCGCTCGATCCAGCGGGTGAGCTCCGCCCTGGTGTAATTCACGCGCCGCAGCCGCAGGTAACCCCAGTCCGCCGTCTTGTCGATGTGGTCCATTGGCACTTCATCAGTATCCGAGACGCACAACACGCGCTTGTATCTGCGTAATAAGTCGAACACTTCGTCGTCAAACCACGTCGGATGTCGGAAGTCGAACGCGATCGGTGTGTCTGCCGGCAACTCTCGCAAGAACGTTTCCAGCCGTGCAAGATCTTTCTTCATGTCCTCGGGTAACCGGAAGTAAACCACGCCCAAACGATTTCCCAGCGCCGACACTGTTTCCAGCATCTGCTTCGTTTGCGCGCCTGCGTCCTTCAAGCGCCGGTAGTGGGTGATCGACTGCGTGGCCTTCACTGAGAAACGGAAATTAGCGGGCACCTGCGACTTCCAACTCTCGATCATCTCGCGCCGCGGCATCCGGTAGAACGTGTTGTTCAACTCGACCGCGGGCAAGCGCGAGGCGTAGTAACCGAGCATCTCCGCCGGCGTGATCTGCTCCGGATAGAAGCTGCCTTTCCATTCTTTGTAGCTGTAGCCGCTGGTGCCGACGTAAAGCTTCATTTCAGACGTGTCCCGGTTGTAGCGCCGAGCAATTCTGTGGTACACAGGCACGCAAAGCAAGGAAATCCCGAAATCAACAAGTGCAGTGAGGGACCGTGTCGACTGTTACCACTAACATCGAATCCGTACTTCAGGAGGAACGAGTTTTTCCGCCGCCGCCGGAGTTTTCCGCGCAGGCGCACATCAAGTCGGAAGCCGAGCTGGAGCAGTTGCGCACCGAAGCGCGCGACAATCCCGAAGGCTTCTGGGCGCGCATGGCTGAAGAGCTTCACTGGTTCAAGAAGTGGGACACGGTGTTGAAGTGGGACCCGCCGCACGCGGAGTGGTTTGGCGGCGGCAAGATCAATATCTCTTACAACTGTCTCGATCGTCATCTGACGACGTGGCGGCGCAACAAAGCCGCGCTGATCTGGGAAGGCGAACCCGGCGAGACGCGCACTTTCACTTATCAACAACTTCACACCGAAGTCTGCAAGTTTGCGAATGTGCTCAAACACGCCGGCATTCAGCGCGGCGATCGCGTCGCGCTTTACATGCCGCTGATTCCCGAGCTCGCGATCTCGATGCTTGCGTGCGCGCGTATCGGCGCCACGCACTCGGTCGTGTTTGGTGGTTTTTCGAGTGCGGCGCTGATCGATCGCATCAACGACGCGCAGTGCAAACTCGTCGTCACTGCCGACGGCGGCTGGCGGCGCGGTCACGAGATCAAGCTCAAACCCGCGGTCGATGAGGCGCTGAAAGAAACTCCTTCCGTAACTGCGTGCATCGTCGTACGCCGCACTGGCTCGCCGCAGCAGATGCAGGACGGCCGCGATTTCTGGTGGCACGAGTTGATGGAAACGATCGAGACGGAATGTCCCGCGGAAGAGTTGGACAGCGAGCATCCGCTTTACATTCTCTACACGTCCGGCACGACCGGTAAACCGAAAGGCATTCTGCACACGACCGCCGGTTATCTCCTCGGCGCACATCTCACGACGAAATGGGTCTTCGATCTTAAAGACGAAGATCTTTACTGGTGTACCGCGGACATCGGCTGGGTCACGGGCCACAGTTATGTCGTTTACGGTCCGCTTTCGAACGGCGCGACCGCGCTGATGTATGAAGGCGCGCCGAACTGGCCCGAACCCGATCGCTTCTGGTCCATGATCGAGCGTCATCGCGTGAACGTTTTCTACACCGCGCCGACGGCGATCCGCGCATTCATCCGCTGGGGCGATAAATGGCCGTTGCAACACGACCTGTCGAGCCTGCGTCTGCTCGGCACCGTGGGCGAACCGATCAATCCCGAAGCGTGGATGTGGTATCGCAAGACGATCGGCAAAGATCGCTGTCCGATTGTCGACACGTGGTGGCAGACGGAAACGGGCGCCATCATGATCACGCCCCTGCCCGGCGCAACGACCACCAAACCCGGTTCGGCAACGAAGCCGTTTCCCGGAGTCGAAGCGGACATCATGACGCGCGACGGCAAGTCGGTCGGCGCGAACGAGGGCGGTTACCTGGTGATAAAAAAACCGTGGCCTTCGATGTTGCGGACGATCTGGGGCGACGACGACCGTTATCGCGAGCAGTATTGGTCGCAAATCGACGGCATTTACTTCGCCGGCGACGGAGCCCGAAAGGACAGCGACGGCTATTTCTGGATTATGGGCCGCATCGACGATGTAATTAACGTTAGCGGACACAGACTCGGAACGGCGGAAATCGAAAGTGCCCTGGTTTCTCACGCGGCGGTGGCTGAGGCGGCGGTAGTCCCGCGGCCCGATGAGTTGAAGGGATCGTCGATTGTGGCTTTTGTGACGTTGGAAGGATCGCAAACTCCGTCGGAAGCGCTGAACCAGGAACTCCGCGCTCACGTGGCGAAGGAGATCGGCGCTCTCGCTCGTCCGGACGAAATCAGGTTTACTGACGCTCTTCCCAAAACTCGATCCGGCAAGATCATGCGGCGCTTGTTGCGCGAAATCGCGACCAGCGGAACGGTGGCCGGAGACGTAACTACCCTCGAAGACTTCTCGGTGCTGGAGAAGCTGAGAGCGGAGGAGGAATAACCATGCCCCGACAAATCGAATCCGAGAATCGATCGGGACCACGTTATCTCGCGAGCCTCGAAGTCCGCGCCGAGTGGGACGAACCGAGCGGCGCGCACGTGGTTGCGGAAGGCACTACTGAAAACGTCGGGCCGGAAGGGACATTGGTCCATCTGCCGCGGCAACTGCCGAATGTCGGCAGCACCGTCCGTCTCGAAGTACTCGGCGAAACGGGCGAGAAACTGCAAGTGATCGCTGAGGTGTTGCGCATCGAACGCCATCCGGGTCATCCGCTGGCCGCGTTGCAATTGTTAGGTGAGACTGATGAATGGCGCGGTTTGGTTTGGGAGCCGGCCGCTCCGCGCATCACGCCGCCGCCGCCCGCTGAGGGCGAGGAAGGCGAAGAAGGCGAGATAACGGAAGACGACCTGACTCACTGAGGAACGCGCTTGGGACCGCAGGCGTCTCGCCTGCAATGGACTGATAGAGCGCGCTGCTGCCTTGCAGGCGAGACGCCTGCGGTCCCAGTCGAACGGACGCCTCCGGTCGTCGAACTGATGCCTGCGCTGGCAGTTAACCCGGAAGGCTCATGCTAACAGGTGACTGGGACGCTACGGAGGAACGCCTGATGACAAATCTCAACTCAAACAACGGAGCTTCTCACGAGCGGCGACGCTTTCCGCGTTACTTCGTTTCGGCGCGACTAACACTGGCCATCGAAGATGAGAGTTTGAAAGAATCGATCGGCATCGGCGAGCCGCAGGACATCAGTCTCGGCGGCCTGCGCGTCACGAA
>DASXXL010000035.1:0-5686 GCA_036503085.1 Pyrinomonadaceae bacterium
CCGTTACTTTTGGTGACAGCAGTGTGAAGAGGATTCCATAGGTCCTATTGGTCCCATAAGACCTATCCCTTGACACTCAGAGCAGTAAAAATCGATCATTGGGTCAGTGGCCGATATCCTACTTGTCGAAGACAAAGACAGCCTTCGCCGCGTACTTCGCTTAACTCTCGAAAACGCCGGTTACACTGTCGCCGAAGCCGCCGACGCCCGCGCCGCACTCAACGAAATCGCCAACACTCGCCATCGTCTCGTACTGACTGATCTGCGCATGCCCAACGGTTCTGGTCTCGACGTGTTGCGCGCCGCTCGGAGCGCGGATGCAGACGTGCCCGTGATCGTGATGACGGCCTTCGGCTCGATCGACGAAGCAGTGCAGGCGATGAAAGACGGCGCACACGATTTCCTGCAAAAACCTGTCGACTCCAATCACCTGCTGCTGCTTGTCGAACGCGCGCTCGAACAAGCGCGGCTGCGTACGGAGAACGTGCTGCTGCGCGAAGAGTGGGCGCGCCGTTACGGTTTTCCACGCATCATCGGCGAGTCGGAAGTCGTCAAACGAGCAGTGTCTGAAACTCAGCGCGTGGCGCAAACGGAAGCGACCGTGTTGCTGCTCGGTGAGTCGGGCACAGGGAAAGAACTCTTTGCGCGGGCGGTGCATCATCTTTCTGTGCGGCGCGACAAACCGTTTGTCGCGATCAACTGCGCGGCGATTCCCGAAACGTTGATCGAGAACGAACTGTTTGGCCACGAGCGCGGCGCGTTCACCGGCGCGAGCGATCGGCGGCAGGGTAAATTTGAGCTCGCTGCCGGCGGCACGGTTTTTCTGGACGAGATCGGTGAGCTGCCGCTTGGCGTGCAAGGGAAACTGTTGCGCGCGATCGAAGAGAAAGTGATCGATCGCATCGGCGGGCGCGCGCCGGTAGCGGTTGACGTGCGCGTCGTCGCGGCGACGAACAAAGACTTGAAAGCAGCGGTGGAAACGGGTGAGTTTCGCGGCGATCTGTTTTTCCGTCTCGCAGTGTTTCCGATCGAGATTCCGCCGTTGCGCGACCGCGACGAAGACGTTGCGCTGTTAGCCCGTCACTTCGCTGCGGAGATCGGGCGCGAGCTGCGCGGCCGCGAAGCACAACTCAGCGACGATGCGCTCGTTGCGTTGAAACGTCATCGCTGGCCCGGCAACGTACGCGAGCTCGAAAACGCTATCGAACGCGCCTGCATTCTGTCTGACACGCTGCTGCTCGAACCAGCAGATCTCGGTTTGAATGCGACTGCCACAACCAGCGACGACGAGGCCCTCAAAGGAGTCGATCTCTCCGGCACGCTTTCGGACGTGGCCCATCGCGTGTTGCGTCTCGTCGAACGCCGCAAAATCCAGACTGCGCTCGAAGCGAATCTCGGAAACAAGAGCAAGACCGCCGAAGACCTTGGCGTCAGTTACAAAACGCTTCTCAATAAGATGAAGGACTACTCGCTCTGACGCCAGATGAAGCAAGAACTTAATCTTGAAAAACCTGCCGGCGATGTGGCCGGCGAGACTCTCGAACAAGTCGGCGCCGGCACTCTCGAAGCCAAACCGAAGACCTTGCCTGCTAAAAGCGAAACCAGCACCGGACGCTCCGCGTTCTTCGTCGGCACGGGCATTCTGATCAGCCGCGTCGTCGGACTGATTCGCCAGCGCATCTTCGCGCATTACTTCGGCAGCTCCGGCGAAGGCGACGCGTTCAGCGCCGCGTTTCGCATTCCGAATTTTCTGCAGAACGTGTTTGGCGAAGGCGCGCTCTCCGCGTCGTTCATTCCCGTTTACGCGAAGCTGCTGGCCCAGGAAGACGAAGAACAGGCCGGACGCGTGGCGAACGCGGTGTTTGGGATTCTCGCTCTAGTGACGGCGATCATCGTGTTGCTCGGTGTGCTCGCGACGCCGTACATCGTCACGGCGATCGCGGCGGGTTTCGACCCTGAACGAAGAGAGTTAACGATTCGGCTCGTGCGCGTCTTCTTTCCCGGCGCTGGTTTGCTGGTGCTTTCGGCGTGGTGTCTCGGCGTTCTCAACAGCCATCATCGTTTCTTCATCTCTTACACCGCGCCGGTCGCGTGGAACGTGGCGATCATCTTCGCGCTCATTTACTTCGGAAATAGTGTCGACCTGTCGAGCCTCGCGCTGGCGACTGCGTGGGGCTCGGTCGTGGGCAGCGCGCTGCAGTTCGGCGTGCAACTGCCGACGGTGTTGCGGTTGATTCACCATTTTCGCCCGGCGCTGACTTTCGCGAGCGATTACGTCAGACAAGTGCTCCGAAATTTTATTCCGGTGTTCATCAGTCGCGGCGTGGTCCAGATCAGCGCGTTTGTCGACGCGTTTCTCGCGAGCTTTCTCGGCACCGGCGCGGTGGTCGCGTTGAATTACGCGCAGAGTTTGTACACGCTGCCGGTGAGTTTGTTTGGCATGTCTGTTTCGGCGGCGGAATTGCCGGCGATGTCGAAGTCGTTAGGCGCGACGGAGGTCGTGGCCGAGACGTTGCGACGCCGTTTGGACGCGGGACTGCAGCGCATCAGTTTCTTCATCGTGCCGTCGGCGATGGCGTTTCTTGCGCTCGGCGACGTCATTGCGGCGGTCCTTTATCAGACCGGTAAATTCACGGCGGCTGATTCGCGCTATGTTTGGACCATCCTCGCGGGCTCGGCTGTCGGGCTGCTCGCTTCCACGCTCGGACGGCTTTACTCCTCGACTTACTATGCGCTGCAGGACACGAGGACGCCGCTGCTTTACGCGATCGTGCGCGTCGTCCTTACAACAATTCTGGGTTACTTGTTTGCGCTGCCGGTGCCGCGCTGGCTCGGAATCGATCCGCGACTCGGCGCGGCGGGTTTGACGGTTTCAGCGGGGATTGCTGGTTGGGTGGAGTTTGTGTTTCTGCGACGCAGTCTGAATCGACGCATCGGCCACACGGGACTTACCTTCTCTTACACGGCGAAGCTTTGGGTTGGCGCGTTGGTCGGTGTAGCGGTTGGCTGGGGTCTCAAACTGTTCGTGCTTCGCTGGCACCCGATCCCGCTCGCGATCGTCGTCCTCGGTGGCTACGGGATCACTTATTTCGCCGTCGGCTATCTCTTCGGCCTGACGCAGGCCCGGATAATTATCGATCGTGTTCTGAGAATGGCCGGACTCGCTCGCCGGTGAGCTGTTCGTTGCCGACAATCGTTTCGTCGCTGATAAGGCGTTCGTTGCCGATAAGCTGTTTCTGGAAGTCCTCCCCGATTGCTCCTTTCCTACTAGAGCCTTGGAAACCAACAGCCAGGGAAGCCCGCCGATATAGGAGTGCCCCCTATGTACACCGTACCGATGATTCTTCCGCTTGATGGAACTGGCCGTGTCTACGTGCTGCAGGACAAGAACGGACAAGTCGTGGGCTCAGGCTCGCGCGAAGTGTGCGAACGGCTGATGAGGCTGTTCGCCGCCGGCCTTTCCCCCATCACCGAGAACACCGCCGCAGCCCAGGCCAACAACATCCGCGCCGCGATCACGATTTAACTTCGACGTCTCTGTAACTTCGAGCCAGGGTTGAACCACGTATTCTGGAACAGGCGGGAGCTCTGTTCCAGAGTATCGTGCTGCCGCTTCGTGCTGCCGCTTCGTGCTGTCGCTTCGTGGTGTCCGCTTTCAGCGTGCGGTTCTCTCTGCGAAAAAATTTTTCTGCGGTGGCAAAGTTTTTTCTGGAGTTCCTCGGGGATTAGATATTTCTCTTGAGTATCCTGGAAAAACGGACAGTTTGGCGCAGCGGCAGGCAGGCGGGGGGCGGCCTCCGGGCCGTTTTCGCGTTTCGATCGATTTTCAGGTCGGTTTGAAATCCCACCGACGCAGTCGGTGGCCCTTCACTCGTCACAACGAGAAATCCTGCTATCATCCCCGCGTGCAACCGGTAATCTTCGCCCAACAGATGCGGGAGATCGATCGCCTCACCGTCGAGAACTACCACACGACCTCGCTGCTGCTCATGGAATCGGCGAGCGCCGCGTGCCTCGAGGCGATTCGCGCCCGTTTCAACGGCGAATTGACAGGCCGGCGCGCGCGCGTGCTTTGCGGCAAGGGCAACAACGGCGGCGACGGCGCGGCACTCGCCCGCGGTCTGTGCCGTGCGGGTGTTCAATGCGACGTCGTGCTCTTCGGCAAATTTTCCGAAACCACCGGCGACGCGCATACTAATTTCGAATCGGTCCGGCACCTTGCCAGTTTCGCAGCCGGCTCTGCCGAAGCGCCCGCGCCGCTGACGTTCATCGAATGCGAAAGCATCTCCGACTGGGAACGACTCGCCAAACCGCGCCTTGCTTACGACGTCATCGTTGACGCGCTCTTCGGCACCGGCCTGACACGCCCGCTCGAAGGCGTGTTTCTCAAAGTCATCGAACATCTTTCACTCCTGCAGCAGGCGCGCGACGTTGCCGGTGACGCGCATCCGCTCGTGCTCTCGATCGACTTTCCTTCCGGACTCAACGCAGACAAGCCCGATCCGATTGGACCAGCGGTGTGTGCCGACGTGACCGTGACGTTCACCGCTGCGAAACCGGCGAACGTCTTGCCGCCGGCGAGTCACTACGGCGGTGAGTTGATCGTTGCGGATATCGGCTCGCCAGCTTCGCTCATCGCTGCGACGAAGCCCTGGCTGTTTCTGGTCGACGCTGACGACGTAAGGCAATGGTTGACCGCGACACGTTACACGCCTGAGTCGTACAAGAACACACACGGCCACGTGTTGATTGCCGCCGGCTCGCGCGGCTACTCGGGCGCCGCGGCGCTCTGTGGTAACGCAGCGATGCGCAGCGGCGCGGGACTCGTGACCGTCGCGACGCCGAGTTCGGCGCAACCGCTCGTCGCAACGCGCGCGATGCCGGAAGTGATGACGACTGAACTCGCTGAAACTGATCGTGGCGCGGTCAGTGACGAGGCGGCGGATCATTTTTTGACTTTGGCGGAGAAAGCGACGGTCGTCGCGGTTGGACCAGGATTGACGTCAGACGACGAGCGCACGCGACGATTTGTACGGCAGATCGTTGAACGGCGATCGCGTCCGTGTGTGATCGATGCCGATGGGTTGAACTGTCTCGCGCCGTGGCCGCCGGAGCTGCGTGGTTCTGAAGCACAGCCGTTGATACTGACGCCGCATCCGGGCGAGATGTTGCGGTTGATTGGAGCCAACCAGCGTGAGGCGCTTCAAGATCGCGTTTCAGTAGCTCGTGAGTTTGCGACGCAGCACGGATTGATTCTCGTGTTGAAAGGTTCGCGACCGCTCGTCGCGTCGCCTGACGGGCGCGTGTTTATTAACCCGACCGGCAATGCGGGACTCGGCACGGCGGGCTCGGGTGATACGCTCACCGGACTGATCGCGGGATTCGTGGCCCAGGCTTACGGCGCGTTGCGCGACGAGGCCGATGCGCTCGCGGCGACGATCGCGGCACTTTACGTTGGTGGTCTGGCCGGCGATTTCGCGGCGCGCAAACTCGGAATGCGCACGATGGTCGCGTCTGACATTCGCGAACACTTCAGCGACGCGATCCGTTCGCTTGATCCTGAAGGAGAACAGCCTTAACGCGCGAGCGCGTAGTTATACTCGCCGGCATTGACTTATGAACGACACGTCAACACAGATCTTCACGAATAGTGCGCACCTTGCGGAAGGCCAGTTTGTCAGTTCAT
>DASXXL010000036.1:0-3555 GCA_036503085.1 Pyrinomonadaceae bacterium
AAAGATCCGCGTGCCGCGCGTCATCAACGGCGTCGAACAGATGGTCGAGATCGAAGTCGACGCGGACAGTGGTCCAGGCTGGGGACCAAACGACAAACACACGCTGCTGAATCACCGCATGACGCGCGTCGATGGCCCACTCAAAGCCGCGGGAGCGGCGCGTTACACCTACGACCAGCGTCTGCCGGGAATGCTGTACGGCCGCATTCTTCGTTCGCCACATGCACACGCGCGCGTGACGAAGCTCGACACTGAAGCGGCGTTAAAAATTCCCGGCGTAAAAGCGATCGTGCCGGCGCCGTTGACGGAAGTGCGTTTCGCGGGCGCACCCGTAGCGGCAGTGGCCGCGACGACGCCCGAAATCGCAGGCGACGCGTTGCGGGCGATCAAAGTCACTTACGAAGTGCTGCCGCACGTGGTCCATGCTGAAGCTGCGGCGCGTCCCGAAGCACCGAAAGTCGTCGCCGAAGAAAACAATCTTCAGCAGAAAGCGAAGAACGGCGATCCGGACAAAGCTCAAGCCGCTTTCGCAAACGCGGACGCGATTGTCGAAGCCGAATACACGACCCCGCGCGTTCATCACGCGTGTCTCGAAACGCACGGCATGGTTGTCGATTATCGCGGCGGCGACACGGCCACAGTCTATGCTTCAACGCAGGGCACGTTCACGATTCCGGCCGACGCCGCGAAGGAGTTGGGACTGGCGGAGAGCGGAGTCGAATCGCGCGTCCAGCACATGGGCGGCGGTTTTGGTTCGAAGTTCGGCATCGGGACGGAAGGAATGTTCGCCTGCCGCTTGTCGAAAGAAACGAAAGCGCCGGTGAAGCTGATGCTCACGCGCTATGACGAGTTCGTGATGGCGGGCAATCGTGGCGGTTCGATTCAGAAGTTGAAAGCGGGCGTGAAGAACGACGGCACGATCGTGGCGCTGAAGGCGACTCAGTATCGTCTCGGCGGCATCGGGCAGGGCTCGCAAGCAGGTCAACCGTACATCTACAGCATGGGCGACA
This sequence comes from Pyrinomonadaceae bacterium, assembly GCA_036503085.1. Classification (GTDB taxonomy): domain Bacteria; phylum Acidobacteriota; class Blastocatellia; order Pyrinomonadales; family Pyrinomonadaceae; genus PSRF01. The sequence continues at coordinate 1,011 of DASXXL010000036.1, forward strand.
CGTATCGCGAGATGTTTGCGCTCCACACAAACGAAGATTCCGGAATCGCGATGCGTGCGCCCGGCCATCCCGAGGCTTCTTTCGCGGCCGAGTCGCTCGTCGATGAACTCGCGTACAAGATCAAGATGGATCCGATCGCGTTTCGCAAAAAGAACTTGCGCGATGCGGTCTATCACCGGCAGCTCGATCGCGGCGCGAAAGAGATCGATTGGTCCAGGCGCAATCCCGTCGCGGGCGGCAATCCTGGTCCATTGAAGCGCGGCATCGGTTGCGCTGTCGGTGTGTGGGGCGGCGGCGGCAACAATCAATGCAAGGTCGACGTGGCGGTCGCTCGCGATGGTTCGGTATTGGTCGCCGTCGGCACACAGGATCTCGGCACCGGCACACGCACTTACACGCGCGCGATCGTCGCAGAAGAGTTCGGCCTCAGCATTAACGACGTGAAAGAGCAGATCGGCAGTTCCAAACTCGGCTCGGCGAATCCGTCGGGCGGCTCGACGACCGCGGCCTCGCTGTCGCCGTCGGTGAAAGACGCAGCGATCAAGGCACGCATGATGCTGGCCGAACGCGTCGCGCCGTTGCTCGGCAATCCGAAACCTGAAGAAATCCTCTTCGCGAATGGAAACGTGAGCGCCAACGGGAAGTCGATTTCGTGGAAACAGGCAAGCGCGGCGCTGCCCGCGGCGGGTATCACGGCGCACGGCGAGTGGCGGGCGGATCTGCAGTCGCACGGCATTCACGGCGCGTGTTTCGCGGAAGTTGAAGTGGACGTCGAGACCGGACACATCAGGCCGATCAAGATGGTCCACGTGCAGGACGGCGGCTTGCCTTTGAATCGGCTGACGCTCGAAAGCCAGATCAACGGCGGCATGATTCAGTCGCTCGGCATGGCGTTGTGGGAAGGCCGCGTGATGGACGCGCAACTCGGGATGCAGCTCAATCCCGGTTTTGGTGATTACAAACTCCCGGGCAGTCTCGAGATGCCGGAGCTCGTGCCGATCATCGACGACGACGATAAACGCGAAGCCGTGATCGGTATTGCGGAAGGCTGCATCATTCCCGCGGTCGGCGCGCTCGCGAATGCGGTGTTCAATGCGACCGGCATTCGCGTCCGCGACCTGCCAATCACTCCAGATAAGATCTTGATGGGGAAAACAGTATGAAAACGTTTGAGTGGACCAATCCGAATTCGCTCACGGAAGCGGTGAAGCTGTTGAGTGTGCCCGGCGCGGCAACGGACATCGACGAAGCGCCGCGGCCGATTGCGGGCGGGCAGGATCTGTTGACGGCGATGAAAGACTACACGTCGCGTCCGGCGCGGCTCGTCAACCTCAAGCACATTCCGGGACTCAACCGGATCACTTTGAATGGTCGCGGCCTGACGATCGGCGCGCTCGTTACTCTGAATGAGCTCGAAGAACACGAAGGCGTGCGCAAGAGTTTTCCCGGTCTGAGCGAAGCAGCGCATTCGATCGCGACGCCGCAGATTCGTAACCTCGGCACCGTTGGCGGCAATCTCTGCCAGCGTCCGCGCTGCTGGTACTTCCGGCTCGAGGAAGTCGTCTGTTTGAAAAAGGGCGGCTCTGAATGCTATGCGGCGAAAGGCGAGAACAAGTACAACGCGATCATCGCGGGTGGGCCGTCGTACATCGTGCATCCGTCGGATCTCGCGCCGATGCTGGTGGCGCTTGGTGGGCGCGTGACGGTAACGGGCGCGAACGGCAAGCGCGTGATTCCGCTCGATAAGTTTTTCACGTTGCCGTCGGAAGGAAATATCCGTCGTGAGAACGTGCTAACGAATGACGACATCATCACGGAGATCTTTGTGCCGGCGTCGCCGCTCGCAGCGCGCTCGACTTACTTGAAGTTCAAAGAACGCGAGTCGCTCGATTTTGCGCTCGCGTCGGTTGCTGCTGCCGTGCAACTGGGATCGGATAAAGCGGTGCGTGATGTGCGGTTGGTGCTTGGCGGTGTGGCGCCGATACCGTGGCGCGTGCCGGCGGCGGAGAAGTTTCTCGTCGGCAAACAGTTGAACGCGGACGTGCTGGCGGAAGCGGCAAAGATCGCTTTATCGGAAGCGAAGCCGCTCGAGAAGAACGCGTACAAAGTGCCGCTCGCTCAGACGCTCGTCCGTCGCGCGTTAGCGAAGGCGGGAAACGTTTAAGAGGGGGGGATTGGAGTTATGTCGAACGACGCGAAACAAACAATTACGGCGCCCGTAGTGGAAGTAGCTGCTGCAAATGGAATGGCGTCTGTGGCCGAGGTGGAAGCGGTGCGCGTGACGAACGAAGGTGTGCCTGCTCCGACATTGGTTCAGTCGCCGTTTTGCGGGTCACTCCGTTCGAAGAAGTTCTTTCTACTCGACCGGCTGGCGTCGAGCGCGGAGGATTATGTCGACGCGGCGAACCACATCTGGTGTTGTGAAACGCAGGAAGTGATCGGTCCCGACAACCGCCGTGTGGATCCAAACGCCTGCGGACCTGGCCGCGCGTGCTACAGTTCCGCGGTCAAGGGCGTATAATCCATGTCATCGATGTTATCTGTG
>DASXXL010000037.1:0-11781 GCA_036503085.1 Pyrinomonadaceae bacterium
TCGCATTCCTTCGTCGAGCACGTAGACTTGTGTATTCGTTATGGGCCAACCGATCGGAATGCTGCGCCGTCCGGTGCCCGTCTCACATTTCCAGTACGTTACATCGATCGCGGTTTCCGTTGGTCCATACAGATTGAACAACTCTGCATCGAGTCGCTGGACGAACTTCTCCGGAAGGCGCGGTGGCATTGCTTCGGCACCGCAGAACACGTAGCGCAAACTCGCACACTCCTCGATGCGCGGTTCTTGCAGCAACGGTTCGAGCAACGAGGGCACGATCTTCAGCGCGGTGATCTGCTGCTCCCTGATGAAGCGCACGAGGTAAGACAGGTCCTGATGTCCGCCCGGCGCTGCGATGACGAGCCGTGCTCCAATAAGCAGGGGTGCGAAAAGCTCCCAGACTGAAGCGTCGAAGCTGAATGGTGTCTTTTGAATCACGCGATCCGTAGGCGCAAGCGGGAAGCGCCGCTGCATCCAGGCCATGTGATTGTTCAGCGCACGGTGCGGCACCATCACGCCTTTTGGCCGGCCTGTCGAACCCGAGGTGTAGATCATGTAGGCGAGGTTCTCCGTGGTCGTGACTGTTGGCGGATTAGTAAGCGGATATTGCGCTATCTCCTGCCAGTCGCTGTCGAGATTCACTACTTGTGCGCTGTGTTCCGGTAGTTGCTCGTTGAGATGCTGTTGCGCAAGCAACAACCTGATGCCTGAGTCGCTCAGCATCTGCGCCACTCGTTCGCGTGGATAGTCAGGATCGATCGGCACGTATCCGCCGCCGGCTTTCAGCACGCCCAGTATGCCGATGACCATCTCCAGCGACCGCTCCACACACAATCCCACCGGCTCGCCTGCTCCCACTCCTTGTTCGCGCAGGTAGTGGGCCAACTGATTAGCGCGCGCGTTCAGTTCTCGATAACTTAGTTGCTCGCCGCCAAAGTGCACTGCCGTTGCGGCGGGCGTTTGCTGCACCTGTTGTTCGAACAGCTCGTGAATGCAGCTTTCGCGTGGATACTCAGCACCGGTCTCGTTCCACTGCACCAGCACCTGCTCGCGCTCCGCTTCAGTCAACAGCGGCAACTCGGAGAGCGGCTGTGTCGGATCTTCAAGGGCCGCTTGTAGCAACACTCGCCAGTGCTCCAGCAATCGCGTGATTGTTGGTTCGTCGAACAACTCCGTGCGGTAGTTGCACCAGCCCACCAACCCTGTGTCAGTCTCCATCAGCGTCAGCGTCAACTCGAACTTCGCCGTCTGCTGTTCTACTTCCAGCGGCTCCAGCTTCAGTCCCGGCAACTGCAACTCACCGAGCGGCGCGTTCTGCAAGACGAACATCACCTGGAACAGCGGCGACCGGCCCATGTCGCGCTCGGGCTGCAACTCCTCCACCACCATCTCGAACGGCACGTCCTGATGTGCGTACGCGCCCAAACACACTTCGCGCACCCGTAGTAGATGTTCGCGAAAACTCATGCGCGGCTGCAGTTCGGTGCGCAGCACGAGTGTGTTCACAAAGAAGCCGATCAGTTCCTCGACTTCACTACGGGTGCGGTTCGCGATCGGCGTGCCGATGTTCAGGTCCCATTGTCCGCTGTAGCGCGCCAGCAATGTTTGCCAACCGCTGAGCAGCGTCATGAACAGTGTCACGCCTTCGCGCCGGCTCAACTCCCGCAAACCACGCGTCAACTCTTCACTGAACTGAATCGTCTGCGTCGCTCCGCGATAGCTCTGCACGGCCGATCGTGCATGATCGGTTGGCAGCTCCAGCACGCCGCTGCTGCCCGCCAACTGCTCGCGCCAGTAGCTCATCTGCTCTTCGAGCACCGGCCCGCGCAGCCATTCACGCTGCCACTCTGCAAAGTCCGCATACTGAATCTTCAACTCCGGTAGCGGCGACTCTTCTGCGCGGCTGTAAGCTTCGTATAGTGTCGTCAACTCGTGGATCAGCACGCCCACCGACCAGCCATCAGTGACGATGTGATACATGGTCAGGAGCAGCACGTGCTCGTGTTCACTGAGCCGCATCAACGCCGTGCGCCACAGTGGGCCATGCGCCAGATCAAACGGCCGCGCTGCTTCGGCCGCCGCCAGCTCTCGCACGGCTGATCCCTTATCTTCTTCCTTCAATCCTTGCAGCTCGATCAGCGGCAGGTCCACAGCACTTGGCGGCGCGATATGTTGCACCGGCTGACCACCGACACTCGGATACGTGGTGCGCAGCACTTCATGCCGCCGCGCGATCTCACTCAGACTCCGCTCCAAAGCGGCCTGATCCAACTCGCCTATCAACCGTATCGCCGCCGGTACGTTGTAGACCGCACTCCCCGGCTCGAACTGATCGAGGAACCACAATCGCTGTTGTGCATAAGACAGTGCTGGCGCTGTTTCCCGGCTACGTCGCTCGATGGCCGGACCTGCGCCTGCTACTTCTTCCTGCCGTGCTCTCACAATCAACTGCGCCAGTTCCGCCAGCGTCGTCGTATCAAACAGCGCCCGCAGCGGCAGATCGATCTGGAACAACGCTCGTATCCGCGAGATCACCTGCGTCGCCAACAGCGAATGCCCGCCACGCTCGAAGAAGTTGTCATGTACAGAGACTCTTTCTATTCCCAGCACTTCCGCCCAGACACCCGCCAACAACTCTTCTTCCGCGGTGCGCGGCGCTACATAGCCAACTTCCTCTGCGTCGTCACCTGTCCGCTCCGGCGACGGCAACGCTTTCCGATCTACCTTTCCACTCGCGGTCAACGGCAACTGCTCCAGCTTCACGATCGCCTGCGGCGCCATGTACTTCGGCAGCTTCTCTTTCAAATACCGCTGTAACTCGCTGACCGAAGCTTCGCCCACCACATACGCCACCAACTGCTTGTCGCCATGCTGTGCTTCTCGCACCATCGCGACCGCGTCGCGCACCTGTTCGTGTTGGGCCAACACTGCTTCGATCTCGCCCAACTCGATGCGGAAACCACGCACCTTCACCTGCGCATCACGACGGCCAACAAACTCGATCTCGCCGTTAGCGCGATACCGCACCACGTCTCCGGTGCGATACAGCCGCTCGCCTGCACGGCGCGCAAAAGGATGCGGCACGAAGCGCTCCGCCGTGAGCTCAGCGCGATTGTAATAACTGCGCGCCAAACCATCGCCACCAAGGTAGAGTTCTCCATTACCTCCCACCGGCAGCAATCCCAAATGCTCATCCAGCACGTACGCTTGCGTGTTCGCTATCGGCCGTCCAATCGAAACGACTTCACCAATCTCATCTTCGCGGTAGAACCGCCGGCAACAACTAAAGGTCGTGTTCTCAGTTGGTCCATAACCGTTGATCAGCGAACCGCCGTCGAGCCACTGCAATGCTTTGCTCACGTGCGTCGCGGAGAGCACGTCACCGCCGGCTAACAGTTGCTTCAACCCGCGCAGCTCTTCCGGCCGCTCATTCACGACGAGGTGAAACAATCCCGCCGTCAGCCACAACGTGCTCACTTCGTACCGCCGCAGTGCTGCGCCCAGCTCTTCCAGCGTCGGCGTGCCGGGCTCCAGCACGACTAGTTGCGCGCCGTTCAGCAAGCTGCCCCACACTTCAAACGTCGACGCGTCAAACGTCAGCGGCGCCATCTGCACGAACGTCTCTGCTGGGCCAAACTCCGCGTAATCCGTTTGCTTCACCAGCCGCACTACGGCGCGCTGCACGATGGCCGTTCCCTTCGGCTCGCCCGTCGAACCTGACGTATACATCACGTAAGCCAGGTTCTCGCCCGTGGCCTCACTCACTACATCCGCCGTGCTGCGCGTCGCGATCTCTTCCCACTCGCCATCGAGACTCACAACCTGGCCCCAGTGCGACGGCAACGAATCAAGCAGCGACTCCTGCGTTAGTACAACAACAACGCCCGCATCGCGCAGCATGTAAGCCAAACGCTCCGTCGGGTAACCAGGATCGAGCGGCACGTACGCGCCACCCGCTTTCAGAATGCCGAGCATACCGAGGATCATCTCGAGCGATCGGTCAACGCACACGCCGACACAGAGTTCCGGTCCGACTCCGAGCTCACGCAAGTAATGGCCCAGTTGATTGGCGCGCTGGTTCAACTCCGCATGAGTCAAACTTTGCTCACCAATGACAACTGCGATAGCTTCCGGTCGCTCGCGCACCTGCTCTTCGAATACTGCGGCGATGCTGCGCTCGCGGCCGTACTCTCGCTCCGTGTCGTTCCACTCCTGCAACTGCTGCCGCGCGGCGTCATTCGACAACAACTTGATCTCAGTCACCGTCTGGCACTGCGGCAACTGCTGCAACACGTAAATAAACTGGTCCAACATTCTCCGAACGGTCGCAGCGCCGAACAGATCGCCAAAATACCTGCACGTCACTTGCAGCGACTCGCCCTGGAACATCGACAGCACCAACGGATACGTGTCCTGGAGGTGTGCGCCAAACTCACCGATGCGTATCGACGCCGCGTCATCGGTCACCGCGTTCGACAAATCGCGCGCGAAATTTTCAAACACCAGCAGACTCTCGAACAGCGGCGCGCCTTTGCTCAACCGGCTCTGCTTCTGTATCTCCGTCAACGGCAGATACGCATACTTCTGGCTCTGCTGAAAACCTGAATGCAAACGCCTGATCGGTTCGGCGAGTGATTCGTTTCCCGCGAAGTTCCCGACCACGGGGATACTGTTGATCGTCAGCCCAACCATTCGCTCAACTTCGGCCACTTCGGCAAAGCGGCCCGACAGGACCGCGCCAAACACGACCTGCTTCTCGCCGGCGTAACTCTTCAGCACCACGCCCCACGCCAACTGTAATAACGTATTGACGGTCGTGTGATGACGTTTCGCTAACACCTGCAACTGCGCCATGTCGGCGGCGCTCAAACTCACTTCCAGCGTCTCGTGAATACGCGCGTGCTCGCTTCCCGGCGCGTCATACGGCAACCGCGTCACACCTTCAACATTCGCGAGATACGTTTGCCAATACCGCGACGCCTTCTCCTGGTCCTGCTTCAACAACCATTCGACGTAGCGCGCGTACTCGGCCACCGGCGGCAGCACCGGCGTCACGCCCTCGTTCAGCGCCGCATACACCTGCATCACTTCACCGAAGACCAGCCTGATGGCCCACCCGTCAATCAGGCTGTGGTGATGACTCCACAACAGTCGATACTCTTCCTGACTCAGACGAAACAAGCTGAGTCGCATCAGGGGCGCTTCGAGCGGCGAGAACCCTCGGGCGCGATCGTTTTGTCGATACTCTTCGAAACGTGCGTTCTGCTCGTCGGCGGACAACCCGCACAGGTCTTCCTCCTGCCAGAACAACGACGCGCGCTTCAACACCAACTGATGCTGTGCCTCGCCCGTTCCGATAAAAATGGTCCGCAACATCGCGTGTCGATCCACAACCGTCTGCCACGCCTGCCGCAACAGCGGTAACTGCACGTCGCCTTCGATCGTCGAATAGAGCTGCGTCACGTAAGCGGCCTGGTCCAGCAGGCTATGAAAGAACATTCCCTTCTGCATCGCCGTCGCCGGATACAACTGCTCGATCGCGTAGGTCGTTTGCCATTCATCCAACGTGGACTGTTCGATCGTCACGAGCGGAAAATCACTCGGCGTGTAATAACCCGCTTCGGGTTCGCGGGAATGTGCGATCAACGCGCGTAACGATTCACCGAGGTGGTCAACCAGCGACTGCATCGTTTCCTGGCTGTACTGTCGCTCGCTGTATTCCAACTTGAACCGCAGCGCATCGGCGGCTACTACGCCGCTCAGGCTCAACGCATGACTGCGCCGCCGATGAGGATCGACTGAATGCATCACCTGATTCAGCGCGCCCTGATATTTGAACAATAGTAAAGGCGGCTCAGCCTCTTTTAACGATTCGTCACCAGCGACATAGCGCAGCAGTCCGTAACCAATCCCCTGATGCGGCACTGCGCGATATTGCTCTTTGACGCTCTTGATTACTGTCGACAGGTTCGGAGCTTCGCTGTTGAGCACGAGCGGATAGCGCGTCGTGAAACAACCAACGGTCTCACTTACATCTATCTGCGGAAACAATTTCTCTCGACCGTTCTCTTCGAGCGTTACACGCACGCTGGTCTGACCCGACCACTCGCGCAGGGCCACGTAGACTGCGGCAAGCAACAGCTCATTGACGTTGGTGTGATAAGTCGCGGTGCAGTCATTGAGAAGTGCCGTGGTGTCGGCGACACTCAGTTGCAACGGCACGCTGAGGACGCTGGCATAACACGTTGCGTCTTTTGAGAGTGGCGAAACAGGCCATGGCTCGATCTTCCTGGCGGCGTTGTCGTGCCAGTAGTCGCGTTCACGTTCGAGAACTTCAGACGTCGCGTAGGCGGTCAGCGCTTCGGCCCACTGTTGATAGCTTGAGTTCTTATCGCGTTGACTTGGACCACCAGTAGACGTCTGACGATAAGCCGCATCGAGGTCACGCAACAACACGCGCCACGAAACGTCATCGACCACGAGATGATGCGCCACCAGAAACAGACGCCCCGGCTGCTCGGCCCGACTTTGAAAATGCACGGCCCGGAATACCGGTCCATGCGTGATATCCAAACTGCGCAGGTAATGCGCACACCGCTCACCAATGGAGCTGCCCTGCAACTTGGGATCTTCCGGCAGCGTCTCGAACACACAACTGTTGGAGATCATCGCCGCCGTGAGTGGCGCTTCTTCGACTTGCCATTCCCCATCGAAAAAAGCGAAGCGCAGCCGCAGCGCGTCGTGACGTTGATAGAGCGCTTCGATCGCCGCAGACAGATCGAAGCCCGCCGGCGCAGTCAGCAAAACCGCCTGCGTGTCGTGGTTCGAAGTGAGAGCGTCAGCGGCCAGGAATTCCCGCTGGCTTGGTAGCAGTTGCATCTTGTGAAAACGAAAATTGTGAGTGTCGCTCAATGCGAGGAGGCAGCGATCACGCTCGCTTGCCAATCGTCCAGCGACACCATTTCAAACGCGGAAGGTGTGGAGTCGCCTGACTCGTCCTCGCGCAGTTCATCGGCGACCGCCGCCAACGCTGCAATCGTGGGGTTATTGAAAAGTTGTTGCGGACTCAACTGTAGTCCCATCTCGTTGACACGCGCGATGAAGTGAATCGCGACCACAGAATCGCCGCCCAACTCGAAGAAGTTATCGTGAATACCGATCTGCTCGATGCCGAGAAACGTCTGCCAGATCTCGGCGAGCATTTGTTCGCGCTCGTTTCTCGGCTCGACGTAAGGCGTCTCCATTTCGGGACGCGGATGCATGGTTTTCGGCGCGAGTGGTTTCAGAGTCTCGGCTTGCCTCGCGACGTCCGAGTTCACCATCTCCGCGGCGTGTTCGATCGCGGCGTGGATGTCGATCGCGGAAACGACTATCTGCGGCGTCCACAGATTGCTCGACAAGATCCGGCCAAACGCTTCCACACCTTCAGCCGGTGTGATCCCGTCTGGAAGGGCCGGCTGGTCCAAGTCATGGCCCAACGCTTTCTGGCGACTCGCCTCCGCTAACACTGAACTCTTCTGGTTGCCGTTTTGATCGTTCGCGGTCATCTCCGCAATCGTGGCGGCGGAGTCGGCAATCTGCCGGGCGGAGAACTGTTCGATGCTGACGAGTTCTCTTCCGTCTTCATCCATGATCACGACGTCGAACGTCAGCACGTCCTTGCGCTGTCGATTGCCGGCGCCGGCTTTGGCGTGACTGTAGATCCGGTGCGGCAACGGAGCATACACGGTCACCTTTTTGTACGACAGCGGCAGGTAGGAACCGCCGTCTGACAAGTGCTGCTTTGCGACCCCGGTCACGATGTCGATGATCGCCGGGTGTAGTTTGAATTGCTCGAGGTCATCGGAAAATTCTTCCCGCAGCTCGATGCTTGCCAGCAACTCATCCGTTCCGAGGTGCAACGACTTCAACGAATGCCAACGTGGGCCGAGATCGTTCGAAATGCCGCCATCTGCGCCAAGGCTCACCTCGTTTGCGCACCTTTCGAGAATCGCTTTCAGATCGTGGCTGCGAGTTGTTTGCGGCGACGCTTTGGTTATCTTGCCGACTACGTGGTCCTGCCAAACGTCGTCTGCGGGATTGGTTTTGCTCCTGACAACGAAACGGTAGCCGTTGCCGTTTTTCTCGAGCAGCGTGTGCGCCTCTTTCACCTCGCTATCGCCGAGACGAAAGATGTTCAGGAAGTAAAAATCACTGAGCTCCAGGACGCCGCTCTTCGTGTGTTCTTCAAACGCCGCACGCGCGATTTCGAGGTAAGCAGTGCCGGGCAACAGCGCGTGTCCGGCAATCCTGTGCTCGTCGAGCGTCCAAAAATCGGCGACGCTGTATTTCGTCAGATACTCTTTGCGCTCGGAACTCTCGTCGATGCACTCACCGAGCAAAGGATGATCGATCTTGCGATGATGCGGAGTGTCTTCTTTGGCTTTCAACCAGCTCGCCTTCTTAGTCGCGAGGCCGATCTCCTGCCACGCGTCCCAATTGACCGAAACGGTATGTCTGCCCGTTTTGAGACTGTCGTAGTGGGCGAACGAGTCGAGGAAAAAGTTTGCGGCGCAGTAATCCACCTGGCCCACGCTGCCAAGCACGGAGCTGAGCGAAGAGCAGAGCAAGAAGAAATCGAGGTCGACGTCCTTGAGCGCGAATTCGAGAGCCCGGAGTCCCTGCACTTTCGGCGCGAGAACGCCGGCTGCCTGCTGCGCAGTCCTGAGTTGAATCAGTCCGCCAGCTTCGACACCAGCTGCATGGACCACGCCGTTCAGATCACCGAAGTGTTGAAAGATCTCGGCTACGATTTCACGCATTCGCTTGCGATCGGTAACGTCGCCACGCAGGACTAGAGTTTCGCCAGCGTGCTGTTCGATCGTCTGCAACTTTGTTATCCGGCGGCTGATCGGATCTTCGCTGTCATGTGTAGGTAGCCACTGTTCCCACTCAGCTTTCGGCGGCATTTCGGAGCGTCCCAGGAGGACCAGTTTTGCCTTCACCGTTTTCGCCAGATACACCGCGAGTTCGAGCGCGATACCACCTAAGCCGCCGGTGATCAGGTACACGCCGCCGTCACGCAACTGCGTTGGAGCTCCGGCGTGCTCTTCCAGCTTCAGCGGCTCAAGAAACTGTACCCAACGCGTGTCGTTGCGATAAGCAACTGTCTCCGGCAATGGCCGCGCAAGCTCGGCCATCAGCTGATCGATGAGTCTCTTCGCGGAGGCGCTGCCGGCTTCGGGCAGAATAACGTCGATGCTGCGGCTGGTGATGTTCGGATATTCCTGCGGGACCACTTTGCATGGTCCAAGCAGTGCCGCCTTCTCAGGACACAACTCCTTCTCGCCGGCGATGCTCTGCATGTTTGAGGAAAGAACATCGATATGGACCGGCGTAGATGGAATCTGACCGCCGAGAGCTTGCGCCAGAAACAGCAGGCTGTAGAAACCGTGCTCGAGGGAGCGTTCGTCAGTCTCGAAGGCCGCGCGAAACTCGCCTTCCGGCGTCACGCTCCACAGGTGAACGATGCGCTCGAGGCTTTGCTTCGCGCCCGCGAGTTCTTTCAACAAGAGTTGATAATCTTCCGGACGCCGCGGATTGATCGTGTATGTTGTCTCACTCGACTTTGCAAACTGCTCACCCGCTTGCACCGTGAGCACGTCCTGTTGCGCGTGCTCCAGACGCTTAACGATCTGCGCGCCGAGTCCGGCAGTGTCGAGGAACACGAGCCAGCGTGAAGTTTCATCGTTGCCGAAAGCAGCAAACGGAGTTGGCGACTGTTTCCAAAGCGGAGCGTAGAACCACTCAGAAATGTCCGCTCGTTTTTGTAAGCGCGATTGATACCGCGCGACGCTGATGTCAGCCGAATTCGGTTCGATCCAGTAACGCTTTCGCTCGAAGGGATAAGTCGGCAGAGGTATGCGGCGCTGTCTTCGTCCCGAAGAAAAACCGGCCCAGTCGATTTGCCGGCCCGCCAGCCAGAGCGCGCCAACCGCGTCGAGCATCGTACGCAGCTCCGACTTTTTCTCCTGTGGGCCGGGAAGAGAATAAAGCGCAGCGCCTTTGTGTAAATGACTTTGCGTGAGCTTTGTTAACGTCCGTCCTGGTCCGACTTCCAGCAATATCGAGTTCGGTATCTTCAACAACTCCGTGACGCCCGCATCGAAGCGAACGGTCTCGCGCAGGTGCCTCGCCCAGTAATGCGGATCGGTCGCTTCCGTTGCTGTTATCCACGTTCCAGTCACATTCGATATGTAAGGCAACTGTGGCGAACTCAGTTTCACCGTCTTCACTAATTCCACGAACGGCTCGAGGATCGAATCCATCATCGCGGAATGAAAAGCGTGCGACGTATGCAGTCGCCGGCAAAGATGTCCGCGCTCGCTGAGCAACTTTTCCTGCTCTTCGACGACCTGCGTTTCACCCGAGATGACGCAGAACGATGGGCCATTGACCGTCGCAATCGACAAACGGCTGTCGAGCAATGAAGCGAGCTCCGCTTCAGGCAACGTGACGCTCGTCATCGCGCCACCCGGAAGACTTTGCATCAAGCGACCGCGTGCGGTTACGAGTGTCAGCGCGTCTTCCAGCGACATCACTCCCGCCAGACACGCAGCAACGTATTCACCGATGCTGTGCCCGACCATCGCGCGCGGGCGCACGCCCCAGCTCAGCCAAAGTTTGGCGAGCGCATACTCAACGGTGAAGAGGGCCGGCTGCGTGAAGATGGTCTGCTTCAGTTGTTCTGCGGCTTCCTCCGTCTGGTCCTTAGCCGGATAGAGCAACGCGCGCAGGTCGCATCCCAGGTGGGGGCGAAGCAAATCTGAGCAGAGGTCCATCTGCTCTCTGAACGTCTCTTCGACTTCATACAGCTCTGCCCCCATTCCGGGATGTTGGGCGCCCTGTCCGGGAAACATGAACATCACCGGATGATCGTTTGTTTCCTGAACAGCGGTGACGACGCGTGTGTCTTGAGCCTCGAGCGCCGCAGCGGCTTCGTCGAGATCGCGACAGACAAGCACAAGGCGATGATCGAAAGACTTGCGACCGCGCTGCAGCGTGTGGGCCACGTCGGCGATGTTCAACTGCGGATTTTGCTTGAGATGCTCGGCCAGGTTTTGCGCAGTGGCGTGCAAAGCGCTGCCGGTCTTCGCTGACAAAGCGATCAGGTGCAGCGGTCTTTCTGTTCCAGCAGACGCAACGTGAGGCGCTTCTTCGACGACCACGTGCGCGTTCGTGCCGCCGATGCCGAACGAACTAACGCCTGCCCGACGCGGCGTATCGTTGGTGGTCCACTCGCTGAGCTTCGCGTTCACGTAGAACGGACTGTTCGCGAAATCAATCGCCGGGTTGGGTTCCCGGAAATGGAGACTCGGTGGAATCTGTTTGTTTTTGAGTGCGAGCACCGTCTTGATCAATCCCGCTACTCCCGCCGCCGTATCCGCGTGACCGATGCTCGTTTTCACAGAGCCAAGCGCGCAGAACTCGTTCGCGTCGGTGCCGGCGCGGAACGCTTGCGTCAACGCCGCCACTTCGATCGGATCGCCGAGCACCGTGCCCGTGCCGTGACCTTCAACATAACCGATACTCGACGCTTCGACGCCCGCCATGTGCAGCGCTTCACTGATCACCGCGGCCTGGCCTTCTATGCTCGGCGCGGTATAGCCGGCCTTCTGCGAGCCGTCATTGTTGATAGCCGAGCCCTTGATTACCGCGTGGATCGTATCGCCGTCGGCGAGCGCGTCTTCGAGTCGCTTGAGTACCACGATGCCCACGCCGCTGCCCGGCGCTGTTCCTTTC
>DASXXL010000038.1:0-2081 GCA_036503085.1 Pyrinomonadaceae bacterium
CTCAATTTTTCGGCGGGCGATGAGATTGTGGTGACGGAACTCGATCACCATGCGAACGTCGACCCGTGGCGCAGGCTCGTCGTCGAGTGCGGCGTGACGATTCGCACTGTGCGTCTCGACACGGCGACCGGACAGCTCGACTACGATGACTTCGAACGACTCGTTGGACCACGAACGCGCGTCGTCGCGATCGGCGGAGCGTCGAATGCGCTCGGCACGATCAACGATCTGCCACGCGTGATTGCGTTGGCCCATAGCGTGGGCGCGCTCGCGTTTGTCGATGCGGTGCACTACGCGCCGCACGTTTTGCTGGACGTGAAGGCGCTCGATTGTGATTTCGTCGCGCTGTCGCCGTACAAGTTTTACGGGCCGCACATCGGCGTGCTTTGGGGCAAGGGTGCGTTGTTGCAGGAGATCGATTTTCCGAAGCTCGTGCCGGCGCCGGATTACATTCCGGAGAATGCGGAGACGGGTACGCAGAACCAGGAAGGTATGGTTGGCGCGGCGGCGGCGATCGAGTTTCTCGCGTCGCTCGGAAGTCGACAGATCCGACGAGAGAATTTAGAAAGCGTGTTCGCGGAGAAGCACGCGCGCAACATGCGTTTGTTTGCGCGATTGTGGGAGGGTTTGAGTGCGTTGCGCGGTGTAACGCTGTATGGACCACCACCGGACGGCGCGCGCACGCCGACGTTGGCGTTCACGATCGCGGGGCGCACGTCGACGGAAGCTGCACGGGCCTTGGCGGAGAAGGGATTGTTCTTATCGCATGGCGATTTCTATTCGTGGACGGTCGTGCAACGGTTTGGTCTCGAGCCGGAAGGGTTTATTCGCGCGGGTTGTGCTTGTTATACGAGTGAGGAAGAGATCGAACGGTTGATCGCGGGTGTCGCGGATTTGTGTTGATTTGTGGGTTTAGTTGCGCACGGCGTTGACGAAGTCGGCTAACAAACCGTATGCGGTGCTTTGCAGGTTTGGACGGTGCGAGACGATCGTCAAACCGGGAATCGTGTCGAGCTCGAAGTGGACGGCGAGCGAAGTGCCGCGCACGTTGCCAAGCGGATCGGTGACAGCGATCTGTTCAGGACGCACGATCGCGGTGATCGAACCGTCTGCATTCACCGTCGCGCGCGTCAAGAGTTTGTAAGGCTTTCCTTCAGCGCGTGCTGCTTGCAGCGTTCTCGGTTCCAGTCCGCGGATGCCTTCGCGTCGCACGGCACTCGGCGCCAGTGGCGTCTTTAAGATCACACGCACCACCGCGCAGACTTTCATCACCGAGTCCCAGCCGTCGACGTCGTGACTCGGATCGGTTTCCGCAACGCCGAGTTCCTGCGCCGCCTTCACGCCTTCGGCAAAACTCCGGCCCGCTTCCATCGTTTCGAGAATGATGTTGGTAGTCGAGTTGAACACCGCGCTGAAGCCGCGGATCTTCACGGCCGGCAATGTCTCGCGAAAGAGGGAAAACACCGGCGCGCTGTCCATCACTGTCGACTCAAACAGAAAACGTTTGCCTTGCGCGCGCGCGATCTCGTTCAACTCGTCAAACGCATAAACGATCGGCGCTTTGTTCGCGGTGATCGTGTGCGCGCCGAATTGGAGTGACGCGCGCAAGTAATCGATCGCCGGTTGTCCGTTCTCGGGATTCAGCGACGTCGTTTCAAAAACATCATCGGGCCGCGCGACTGCGAGCCATTCGTTAATACCGTTCTGCGCCGGCGTCTCATCGGTTCCCGCCAACAATGCCGCGACATCGATCGCTTGATCCGTCGCGCGCCAACCCATGCGTCGCGTTGCTACGCCGGCGATCTCCCACTCAATCCCGTAGCTCTCGCGCAACTCGCCCGTCTTCGCGACCAGCAAACGCGCCAGCGCGCGGCCGACATTTCCAAAACCGAGGAAGCACAGTCTGAATCGTTTCATGTATGATGTTCCCGTCGCATGAAACAATATCACGATCTGCTGCGATCGATTCTGAAGAATGGCGTCGAGCACCACGACCGCACCGGCGTCGGCACGATTTCACACTTCGGGTTTCAGACTCGTTTCGATCTGCGCGAGGGGTTTCCGATAGTCACGACGAAACG
>DASXXL010000039.1:0-8923 GCA_036503085.1 Pyrinomonadaceae bacterium
TCATCACGCGATCCTCGACGGCTGGAGCGTCGCGTCGCTGCTGACTGAGCTGTTTCAGTCGTATCTCGCGAACCTGGGACGGGCAGTGAAGCCGAGCGCGTCGCTACCCGAGACGAGTTACCGTGATTTCGTTGCGCTCGAACGGCAAGCGATACGTTCGCAACAGGCTAAGGACTACTGGTTACAAAAACTCGACGGTGCAGTGAGCAACAGACTGCCGCGCTGGAGTTCGCGCAATGGAGTTGTTCCTGAGTCGAGAGTGCTGACGATCTCGATTCCGTCAAACATGTTCGCCGGCCTGAAGCAGGTGGCCCAGGACGTTTCCGCACCACTCAAGAGCGTGTTGTTGGCTTCGCACCTGCGAGTGTTGAGCCTGTTGGGCGGGCAAACGGAAGTTACTACAGGGATCGTCTCGAACGGACGGCCCGAGCAATCAGGCGCTGAGCGCACGCTGGGGTTATTTCTGAATACGCTGCCGGTGCGCGCAACTTTGCGCGGCGGCGCGTGGACCGATCTCATTCGGCAAACTATGGAACTCGAAAAAGAGTTGCTGCCGTTCCGCTGGTATCCGTTGGCCAGCATGCAACAGCAGCGCGGCGCGGAAGCGCTCTTCGAAACTGGTTTCAGCTTCAACCATTTTCACGTTTACGAACAGCTCCGCAATCTCGACGGCGTCGAAGTTTTGGACGAGCAGATCTTCGAACAGACGAACTTCACGCTCGGCGCGATCTTCAATCTCGACACGACATCATCTCACCTCCATTTGCAACTCAACTACAACGCGGCCGAGCTCGCCGCCGAGCAGATCGAAGCAATCGGCGATTACTATCTCGCTACGTTGGGCCAAATTGCAGCGTCGCCTAGCGCGCGTTACGAAGCGACTTGTTTGCTGCCGCAACGCGAGCTGCAGCAAGTGCTTTCCGAGTGGAACCAGACCGAAGCGGAATTTCCAACCGACGTGTGTGTGCATCAATGGTTTGAAGCGCAGGCAGCGCGGAGGCCAGAGGCGATCGCGCTTGTTTACGAGGACGCGCAAATCAGTTTCCGGCGTTTGAACGAACGAGCAAATCAGGTAGGCCATCGGCTACAGCGACTCGGAGTCGGACCAGAGTCGCTGGTGGGAATCTGCCTCGACCGCAGCGTTGACTTGATCGTCGGGCTGCTGGGAATTCTCAAAGCGGGCGGCGCTTATGTGCCGTTGGATCCGAGTTATCCGCGCGAGCGCTTGTCGTTGATGCTGGAAGACGCAAACGCGCAGGTCTTAATAACGAACGATAGTTTGCGGCCGCTGCTGGAGGGTTACAACGGACAGATCGTTTGCCTCGACACCGAACGTGAAGCTATCGAAATAGAGAGCGCGGAGAACTGCGTGAGCAACGTCACGCCCGGCAATCTCGCGTACGTCATCTACACCTCCGGTTCGACCGGCAAACCGAAAGGCGTGGGCGTAACGCACCTCGGTGTGTGCAACACGCTGCGCTGGCGACAAGTCGCCTTCGAACTCTCAGAACAAGATCGCATGTTGCAAACGATCTCCATTGCCTTCGATCCTTCTGTCTGGCAAATCTTCGGCTCGTTAGTTACCGGAAGCTGTCTGGTCCTTGCGAGTCCGGGCGGCGACAAGGACGTGCCGTATCTGCTCAACACGTTACGCGAACAGAAGATCACGATCGCCGATTTCGTGCCTTCGCTGCTGCAGGCGTTTCTCGATCGTGAGCCGCAGGATGAGTGCAAACAACTGCGACACGTGTTCTGTGGCGGTGAGGTGTTGCCGGCGGAGCTTGTCGAGCAGTTCTACAAGTCGATCCCGGCGCAGCTTCACAACATGTACGGACAAACCGAAGGCACGATCGACACGAGCTCCTGGCCGTGCGAGCCGCTGCGCGACGGGCAGAGCGTTTCAATCGGGCGGCCGGTCGCAAACAAACGCGTCTACTTGTTGGACCAGCAACTACAGCCCGTGCCCATCGGCGTGCCGGGACATTTGCACGTAGGCGGCGTCGGGCTCACGCGTGGTTACTTGTATCAGCCACAGTTGTCGGCGGAGAAACTGATTCCCGATCCGTTCGCGACCGAACCCGGCGCGCAGTTGTATCGCACGGGCGATCTGGCGCGCTATCTGCCCGACGGCCGGCTCGAGTTTCTCGGACGGTTGGACCAACAGGTGAAAGTGCGCGGGTTCCGTATCGAGCTGGAAGAGATCGAAGTGGCGTTGACGAGTCATGACGTGGTGCAGTCTGCAGTGGTCGTGGCGCTCGAAAGGATGAAAGGCAAGAAGGAGCTGGCGGCTTACATTATCGCCGACAAGGAACGAAAGCCGGCCATCTCCGAACTGCGCGCTCACTTGAAACAACGGCTGCCCGAGTACATGGTACCGTCCTACTTCGTCGTGCTTGAAGAGTGGCCGTTGACGCCAAACGGAAAACTCGATCGTATCGCGCTGCCGCCTCCGACCGACATTCGCGCGCAGACCGAAACGGTGTATCTCGCGCCGCGAAACGAAATGGAAAAGATCGTGGCGCAGGTTTGGCAGGAGGTGCTGCAACTGGACCAGGTCGGCGTACACGACAACTTCTTCGATCTCGGCGGTCACTCGCTGCTGATGTTGCGCATACAAGGCAAAGTGCGCACGCTCTTCAACCGCGACATGTCGATTGTCGAGATGTTTCGTTATCCGACGATCAGCTCGCTGGCCGAGATCCTCGGCTCTGCGCCACCGCAGCAACAATCTCTCGACGACAGCAAAGAACGCGCGACGGCCGCGAAAGCTGCAACGCGACGCCGCCGCGAACTCCGCAAAACTCAGCCCGTTTAAGTTTCTCGAACATGCAAGACACGGATTCCTTCGATCGCGCTGATGCGATCGCCATCATCGGAATGGCCGGCCGCTTTCCCGGCGCTCGCAACCTCGACGAGTTCTGGTCCAATTTAAAGAACGGCGTCGAGTCGATCGCGTTCTTCTCGGACGACGAGATTGAGGCGAGTGGTCTGGATGCAGACCTGTTGAAAGATTCGCGGCTGGTGAAAGCCGCGGGTGTGTTGGACGACGTCGATCTGTTTGCCGCTTCGTTCTTTGGTTTCAGTCCGCGCGAGGCCGAAATCACTGATCCGCAACAGCGTCTGTTTCTCGAATGCGCGTGGGAGGCGCTCGAGAACGCGGGTTACGACGCGGAGAAATATCAGGGGTTCATCGGTGTTTATGCCGGCACGAGCATGAACACCTATCTGCTGAATCTTTATTCGAACGCGGAAATCGTGAACGCGATCGGGCCGCTCCAGATCGGCATGGCCAACGATAAAGATTTTCTCTCGACGCGCGTCTCGTACAAGCTCAATCTCAAAGGCCCGAGCCTCACAGTGCAGACCGCGTGTTCGACCTCGCTGGTCGCCGTGCATCTCGCCGCGCAAAGTCTGCTGGACGGTCAATGCGATATGGCGCTCGCGGGCGGAGTTTCGGTGACCTTGCCGCAGAAGACGGGCTATCTCTATCAGGAAGGCGGCATTCATTCTCCCGACGGACACTGCCGCGCGTTTGACGCGAATGGCGGCGGGTTCGTCAAGGGCAACGGCGTCGGTGTGGTGATCTTGAAGCGCCTTGAAGATGCGTTCGAAGATCGCGACAACATCTACGCGATCATTCGCGGCTCGGCGATTAACAACGATGGTTCGATGAAGGTTGGTTATACCGCGCCGAGCGAGTTGGGCCAGGCCGAGGTCATTGCGAGCGCGCTCGCGATCGCTGGTGTTGGACCAGAAACGATTGGGTACATCGAGGCGCACGGCACTGCGACACCGATTGGCGATCCGATCGAGATCGCCGCGCTTAACAGGGTGTTCAATGCGAACGCGAAGTCGCGCTGTGCGATCGGTTCGGTCAAGACGAATATCGGTCACCTCGACGCTGCGGCGGGTGTGGCGAGTTTGATCAAAACGGTGCTGGCGCTGCAGCACAAATCGTTGCCGCCGAGTTTGAACTTCGCAGAGCCTAACCCGCGAATTGACTTTGCCGAGCGCTTCTTCGTGAATGACAAGTTGACGGAATGGAATGCTGCGCCGCGACGGGCAGGCATTAGTTCGTTCGGCATCGGGGGCACGAACGCGCACGTCGTGCTTGAAGAAGCGCCGTTCGTTGAGCCATCGCCTGCTGCCAAGCCTTTGCACCTGCTCGTGCTGTCGGCGAAGACGGAAACAGCGCTGGAAGCTGCGACCGACAATCTCATGCATTACCTCGTCGAGCATCCGGAGTCGAACCTCGCCGACGTGGCCTACACGCTGCAACTCGGCCGCAAGGAGTTTGCTTATCGTCGTGCTGTGACGTGTCGTAATGCAGCCGAAGCGGTTAGTGCGTTGGAGCGGCTCGATCCGCGGCTTGTTGTGACCGCGGTTCGCGAAGACAGCGAGCCCGCGGTGGTGTTCATGTTCTCCGGGCAGGGAACGCAGTACGTGAACATGGGTCGCGAGCTTTATCAGCTCGAGCCGGTTTTCCGCGAGCATTTCGATCGGTGTTGTGCCGCATTCGCGCCTCACGTCGGACTCGATTTGCGTTCGGTGATTTATCCGCGTGAGGAAGAAACCGGCGCAGCTTCGGAGCAACTCAAGCAGACTTACATCACGCAGCCGGCGCTATTCGCGATCGAATATGCGTTAGCGAAGATGTGGATGAGTTGGGGCATACGGCCGAGCGCGTTGATCGGTCACAGCATCGGCGAGTTTGTCGCAGCTTGTTTGGCCGGCGTGTTTACGGTTGAAGAGGTCACACGGGTAGTGGCGGCGAGAGGACGGTTGATGCAACAGATGCCGCGCGGCAGCATGTTGACCGTGCCGCTCGCGGAAGAAGAGTTGCGCAGGCTGCTCGCGGGGAAAGATCTATCGCTCGCGGTGGTGAATGGACCAGCGAACTGCGTCGTTGCCGGGCCAAGCGAAGCGGTGGAAGAATTCGAGCGCGAGTTGAGCGATAGATTAATTAGCTGTCGCACGCTGGAGACTTCACATGCGTTTCACTCGACGATGATGGAGCCGGTCGTCGAGCCGTTTATCGCGGAGGTGCGCCGCGCGAAGCTTCAGCCGCCGAGTATTCCTCTGATCTCGAATGTCACCGGCGAATGGGCAACAGATGAAGTGACCGAGCCTGCTTATTGGGGCAGGCACCTGAGAGAGGCTGTGAAGTTTAGCCAGGGTGCTTCGGTGCTGTTGCGCGGCGCACATGCGTTTCTCGAGATTGGACCAGGACAATCGTTGAGCACACTGATTCGACGGCAGACGGGTTACTCGACGCAGACTGTAGTCGCGAGCTCGCTCAGACACGCACAGGAAAACGGTTCGGATGTCGCGCATTATCAGAAGTCGTTGGGCCAACTATGGGCGTCAGGTGTGAGTGTGAATTGGCAGGCGCTCTACGAAGGCGAGCAGCGCGGGCGGGTTGCGTTGCCGAGTTATCCGTTCGAGCGCGAACGTTATTGGGTGGAAGCGAACTGGGCGGGGATTTTTTCTACCCGCGCAATTGCAACGTCCGAAAGAAAGTCAGATCTAAGGGAGAAGAACGCAGGAAACCAACCAGCGAGTATTGCGATGCGAACCGGTCATCAACGACCGCGATTGAAGGACGCGTATGTCGCTCCAGAAACCGAAAGCGAACAGTTAATCGCCGATCTCTGGTGCGAGCTGCTCGGCCTCGAAGCTGTCGGTGTTCACGACAACTTCTTCGAACTCGGCGGCGATTCGATACTTAGTCTGCGCATCACCGCCCGCGCGAACCAACTCGGTTTGCGCCTGGCGCCGAACGACATCTTCAATCATCAGACGATCGCCGAACTTGCTACGGTCGCGGGCGCCAGCGCAGTCGTCCACGCGGAGCAGGGAATACTCACCGGCGACGTTCCGCTCACACCGATTCAAAAATGGTTCTTCGAACAGCAGTTCGTCGATCAGCATCATTGGAATCAGGCCGTGTTGCTCGAGCTACCAACCGGCGGCCGTGCTGATTTGATCGAGAGCGTCATAAAAGAACTGCTCGCGCATCACGATGTATTGCGCTCGCATTTCGACCAAACAGATCAAGGATGGTTGCAGCATTGTGACGAGTTGAAAGACAACGCGCCGGTGACTTGGGTCGATCTCTCCGGCATGACTGAGATCGAACGCTTGCAGGCAATCGAATCGGAGTCTGCGCAGGCGCAAAGCAGTCTCAACCTTTCGACTGGTCCATTGTTACGAGTCGTTGGTTTCTCTTTCGAGCCGGAAAACGTAAACCGTTTGCTGATCGTCATTCATCATCTACTGACCGACGTCGTGTCGTGGCGAGTGTTGTTGGAAGACTTCGTCACCGCGTACGGGCAGCTTAGCCAAAACCAACCAGTAACATTGCCCGCCAAGACGACCTCATATCAGCAATGGTCCAAACGACTCGCTGAGCTGGCTGAGTCCGAAACGATCGAAGCAGACTTGCCTTACTGGCTGGAACAGTCGCGCAAGCCAGCGCCGCGTGTGCCGCGGGATTTTGCGAACGGAGCAAACCCTGTTGGCGATGCAGAAGTCGTGTCTGTTTCTCTGAGCGAAGAAGAAACTACGGGACTACTCCAGGAAGTTCCATCGGTTTATCAAACGCAGATCACAGATGCATTGCTCACCGCATTAGCGCGTGCTCTTAAGAAGTGGACCGGCGAGCGCACGATGTTAGTGGACGTGGAGAGTCACGGCCGTGAAGTCATCGCGGACGATGTGGATCTGTCTCGCACGGTTGGCTGGTTTACTTCCGTGTTTCCGCTAGTGATTGAGTCGACGAGCAACGATGTCGCCGAGACGATCAAGTCAGTCAAGGAACAGTTGCGACGCGTTCCGCGTAACGGTTTCAGCTACGGATTGCTGCGTTATCTCACCGCCGACGGTATTCCTGAAAACCAATCGCTGCAACCGGAAATCGGTTTTCTGTACCTCGGCCAATTCGATCAGGAACTCGCGGCTTCAGCCCCGATCCGGTTGGCGCAGGAAGCGACCGGACCAGCGCAGAGCTCGAAGGCGCAACGCAGTCACCTGCTCGATTTCGAAGCACGCGTAGCAGACGGCAAGCTGCAAATAACTTTGACTTACAACAAACAGGTACATCGCCGTGAGACGGCGAACACCGTGGCGGAAGCGTTTGTCGAGGAGTTGCGCGTTCTCATCGCGCATTGCCAGAGCACGCAGGAGATCAGTTACACGCCATCTGATTTTCCGGACGCCGAGCTGAGCCAGCAGGAGCTCGACGAATTGATCACGTCGCTCACTGTTAGTTGAGCTTGTCGAAGTGCATGGCCACGAGCTGCCAGCCGTTAGCGCCCTTTGCATAAACGCGCGTGAACCGAATCTGCTTCACCGTGCCGCCGTCTTTCAGTGTTCGCGCC
Source organism: Pyrinomonadaceae bacterium (assembly GCA_036503085.1). Lineage (GTDB taxonomy): Bacteria > Acidobacteriota > Blastocatellia > Pyrinomonadales > Pyrinomonadaceae > PSRF01. The sequence continues at coordinate 7,380 of DASXXL010000039.1, forward strand.
GACACGCCATCGACCGTCACCGCGCTGTCGTGCACGCGAACGTTAACGTCGTTGTCTTTGATGGCGCTGTATGGACCACCATTCGACTTCAGCCAATCGGCATACTGCGTCTTGGTGATCAGGCTCGCTTCCATCTGGAGAAACCATTCGTTGGCGAGAAGTTTTTCGAGAGCCGCGGCGTCACCTTTGACCATCGCGTCGTTGAAGCTGTTCTCCAACTGCATGATCGCCTGCGTCGTCGCATCGCTCTTCGCCGGTGTTTGACCATTCGCAAGATTCGCTGAAACAAACAATGTGATCAGCAGGAACGTGAGTGAAAAGTATTTCATAAGAGTAATCCTTGAAGGAGATTTGATTAACTACTTCTAGTTCAATTCATACACACAGTCAATAACTTTTTCTATGGCACTCGAAGGAGCTGACGTGACGAACGAAAACGTCTATCTCAAACAGAATGTCCTGGCGGAGCCTCTGTTCAATCAGTGGTATGCATGGTCGTGTTTGATCTCACCGGCGACCGCGGCGATGTTCATCGCCAACGCGCACGTGAAGATCATGCAGTCGTTTGTAAACACGCCGCAGATACACGTCGCGGCGCTGAAAAATCCCGCGATGCGCGGTGGTCCATTCATCAACTACGACGCGAGTCGCACCGCGGAAGTGAAAGAGTTGCTCGAACGCACCATCAAAGAACAAGCCAACATGCTCGAGCTGGCTGCTTCGATCCAGACACTCAACGACCTCGTCGAAAACGAAGCGCAGGGTTTTTCCCTCGAACCGCTTTATCAAAAGGCGCCGGAGAATTTGCGCGGCTACGTGGAGTTGGTCTACGACCTGAACAACAAATCTTCGATTCGTTTCATTGAAGGGCTCTTGTATCGCAGCCCGTTTTACAACCCGGCTTCGCAGAGTCTCGCGCTGTCGCTGGTCACGCATGACGATCGTCCGTTTGCGTTGAGTACGCCGAATTTGGGCGGAAACGGGCATGTTTATCTGCGCCGGCCGTTTAGCTCTACTGAGTTTGACGAGCTCTTCAAGATGAAAACTGAGCCGCGCCCGTTCGGTTACATCAAAGACGTGCTCCAGATAAATGAAGAAGAGGAGAAATCGTTTTCCTCGTTCTTTACGACTGAGCCGCCTGCGCCTTCAACCCGCTATGCGGGTAACGATGTGAGGATTCGTTACTTCGGTCACGCTTGTGTTTTGTTCGAATCAAAAGGCGTCAGCATCCTTACCGACCCGCTCATCAGTTACAAATACAGCGACGACATTCAGCGCTACACGTACGAAGACCTGCCGGAGACGATCGACTACGTCGTCATCACGCACAATCACCAGGACCACTGCATGTTTGAGACGCTGCTCCAGCTTCGTCACAAAACGAGGAACGTGATCGTGCCGAAGAACAACGGCGGAACCCTCGCGGATCCGTCGTTGAAGATGGTGCTGCGAAATATTGGTTTCACTCGCGTCACCGAGATCGATGAGATGGAAACGATCGAGGTCGAAGGCGGCAGCATCACCGGACTGCCGTTTCTCGGCGA
>DASXXL010000040.1:0-5347 GCA_036503085.1 Pyrinomonadaceae bacterium
GCGCTTGTGCGTCTCCGCCGGCGAAGCACTGCCAGCTCATCTCGGCGAGGGGTGGGAACAAACTTTCGGCGTGCAGTTGCTCGATGGCATAGGTTCAACCGAGATGCTGCACATGTTCATGTCCAACCACGAGCACGACGTGCGCTATGGCAGCAGCGGCAAGTTGCTTCAGGGTTACGAAGCACGTCTCGTTGATGAAAACGGCGCGCCCACGCCCGCCGACAAGGAAGGCAATCTGTGGATCAAAGGCGACAGCGCCGCGCTCGGCTATTGGGAAAAGCCGCAAGAGACGGCGCGCACTTTTGTCGACGGCTGGGTGCGCACTGGCGATCTTTATCGTCGCGACGCGGAGGGATTTTGGTTTCACATGGGCCGTAGCGACGATTGTTTCAAATCGAGCGGGCAATGGGTGTCGCCGGTTGAGGTTGAAGGCGTGTTGCTGCGCCATCCGAAGGTAGCGCGCGCCGCGGTCGTGGAAGACCTCGATGCCGGTGGTTTGCCGTGCCCGTGTGCGTTTGTCGTTGCTCAGGAGTTAGAATTTGAACCGCGCGAATTGGAGCAGGAACTACGTGACGCCGCTGCGGCCGCGTTGCCACGCTTCAAACAACCGCGCAGGTTTCTGTTCGTTTCCGAACTGCCCTACACCGCCACCGGCAAAGTGCAACGGTTCAAGTTGCGGCAGTCGTTACGCAAACAATGAAGAGCATCCAGGAAACTTACGCGCCGAATCTCGCGTGCTTTGGTTGCGGGCCGGCGAATCCGAAGGGCTTGCATATCCGCAGCTTTCCGGAAGGCGAAGAAGTCGTCGCCGAGTGGCAGCCGAGCCGCGAGTACGAAGCGTACGAAGGGATGTTGAGCGGCGGTATCATCGGCACCTTGCTCGATTGTCATTGCAACTGGACTGCGGCGTGGCATCTGATGCACAAACTCGGCGTCGACACGCCGCCTTGCACCGTCACCGCCGAGTACTCGATCAAACTATTGCGTCCGACGCCGACCGATCGTCCTGTGCGACTCGTCGCTCGCGTCGTCGAATCAACTGAAAACCGCGCCACTGTCGAAGGCGAATTGATCGCCCACGACAAAGTTTGCGCCACTTGCCGCGGAACGTTCGTCGCTGTGAAGCTCGGACATCCCGCGTATCATCGTTGGTAATGAGATAGAGGCCGCTTTTCTTGCGCCTCTTTATTTTTTCTCTTGTGCCTTTTTGTGACACCATGATCCATCGCCCTCGTCGACTCCGCCGCAACCCCGCGCTGCGCGCACTCGTGCGCGAAACACGTCTCACGCCTGACGACTTCGTGTTGCCGTTTTTTGTTTGTCCCGGCAACGCGGTGCGCCGCGAGATCTCGTCGATGCCGGGCGTCTTCAATTTGTCAGTCGATGAAGTGACGAAAGAAGCCGCGGCTGCTTACGACAGCGGCGTGCGCAGCGTCATCTTGTTTGGTCTGCCGGAGTCGAAAGACGAGCTCGCGTCGGGCGCTTATGCTGAAGATGGGATCGTGCAGCGTGCGACTCGCGCGATTCGCCGTTCCACGCCGGAGTTGATCATCATCGCGGACACGTGCTTGTGCGAATACACGTCACACGGTCATTGCGGCGTCGTGCGTGGTGGTGAAGTGTTGAATGATGAGTCGCTGGAGTTGTTGGCGCGCACGGCCGCGAGTCAGGCGGCGGCGGGTGCGGACATCGTGGCGCCGTCGGCGATGATGGATGGGCAGGTTGGGGCGATTCGCGAGGCGTTGGACCAGGCGGGTTTGGTTGACACGGCGATCATGGCTTACGCGGTGAAGTATGCGTCCGGGTTTTATGGACCATTTCGCGAGGCCGCGCAGAGTGCGCCGGAGTTTGGCGACCGCCGCGCGTATCAGATGGATCCGCCGAACGCGCGCGAAGCGATGCGCGAAGCGGAACTGGATTACTCGGAAGGCGCGGACATCCTGATGGTGAAACCGGCAACGGTTTATCTCGATGTTTTGAAGATGGTGCGCGACCGCTTCGATCTGCCGCTCGCGGCGTATCACGTGTCGGGTGAGTATGCATTAATCAAGGCGGCGGCGCAGAAGGGTTGGATCGATGAAGAGCGCGTGATGATGGAGACGCTGACGAGCATCAAGCGCGCGGGCGCCGACATCATCCTGACCTACTACGCCCGCGAAGCGATCCGTTTGTTGAACGCCTCGACCTAGCAACCAAGTAAACGGCCGCGGCTTCTAAGCGCGAAATCCCGCTGGAGACAAACGCATGAGAATGCTGCCCGACTTTCAGCGAAATTCCCACAGACGAGGCCTGTTTGCAGCGTCGGGCCTGCTTTTGTTGCTCGCCACGCAAACTATCGCGCAGTCAGGCCGGCGCGCTCCGAAGCCGTCACAAACGCCCACAACCGCGCCGGAAACCGACAAACAGCCGGCAATTCCGAACGAACGAGATTTAACACGCCAGACTGCGCTGCTCGTCGCGAAGCAGCCGAGTTCGAAGCACCTGCTCAGCGAAGACGCTATCTTTGACACTATCGTCAAACAGCTTTCAGCGTTTAAGAATCTGACGGCGACGGCGGTCGGCGATCTCAAACGCGACACGGCGGTGAAGCGTGCGAAGAGTGAGTCAGAATCGATAGTCGTGCTGGTGCAGTTTGAGGTCGACGCCTTTCAGCACGGCACCTATTTTCCGAACTCACCCGATCTCGACGTGAAGGTGTTGGTGTTTGCGCCGCACACGGGCCAGAAGAAATTCGAAGGTAAGGTTTACTACAAAGCCGTGGGCGGACCGATGTTAAAGAAGGACAACTGGCCCACCGGCACTCCCATCCGCATCACCACCGAAGCCGTCGGCATCGAGGCCGCCGAGCAAGTGCGTGACTGGCTAATGATCGAAGAGCGCCGCGTGAAAAATTAGATTTCATTGAGCGCTTCACCCAAGCGATCCAATCCCACTTTTAGAATGTCGGTGGGCACCGCGATCCCCACGCGGAAGTGCGAGGGCAACTCAAAGAACTGCCCCGGCACAACCGACGTCTCATACTTCTCCCGCAACAACCGACATAACGGACCAGAATCCCCACTCCGAACACGCGGAAACATCACCGTCCCAAACTCCGGCCGCACAACTTCAAGATCTTCGCGCGCATCGAGAAACGCATTTAGCAAACTGCGATTGCGATCCAGCAACGCCTTGGCGCGTTCACCAAGCTCCTCAATCTGATCCAACGCGACGATGCTCAAACGCTCTCCTGCATGAACCGGCGTAGCCGCAAACAGATCGTTCATCAGCCACATCCTTCGCGCGAGCTCCGCTTCGGCAAAGATCCAACCACACCGCAGCCCACTCAACCCAAACGCCTTCGTCAAACTACTCGTGACGACAAATTCATTACCGAGATGAAACGACGTTCGCGGCAACGCCTCAAACAACGTTTCGATATAAACCTCATCAACCAAAACACGCGCCCCAACACGTCGCGCAATTTCACCAACCTGCTTCAACGTCGCATCGTCCGTCAGCACGCCGCTCGGATTATGCAAGTTCGTCAACACGATCAGCCGCGTATTGCGCGTCACGCACCTTTCGATCTCTTCCGGAGAAACTCTGAAATCATCTTCAAACTTGCGCGTGAACCGCTTCACCTTCGCGCCGAGATAACTAACCGTCGCGAGCATCGGCTCGTACGCCGGCGCTTCAAACAACACTTCATCACCCGGATTCACGAGCGCCGCCATCGCGAGATGATTCGCAAACGACGTCCCCGCCGCCGTGACGATACACTCCGGCGCGACTCGATAGCGCGCTCCAATCCGTTCGACCAACGGCTTGTAACCGTAACCGCCGCCGGTGATCTCGAGATCGTCGAGCGACACGCGCAGCTCGCGAAGTTTCACGTCTGGTATCCCGCTCGTCGCGAGGTTGTACTTCGCCCCCGACTTCGTCTTCGCCCAGTTCATGTAAGACGACATCACTTCGCGCGCCGCGCTCATTCCGTTCTTCTCCTCGATCTCCAGAACCAGTACGCCGGCAGCCCGGCGAGCATGATCGCGATGCCGATCAGCGTGTTTCCGGGAAAGCTGTACACCGTGTTGATGGCCACCGCCCAGCAGACCGCGACGAATAAAAGCGTCGTCACCGGATGACCTGGCACCCTTACGATGCCTGCTTCTTCGCTCGTCGCTCGTTTACGAAAGACGAAGATACAACACGCGGTCAAACCAAAGAAGATCACATCGACTGAAACGACGTAGTTGAGGATGCGATCGTACGTGCCGAGAAACGCGATCACGATGGCGAGCAGACCTTGCAGCGCGATCGCCACGATCGGCGCGCGCGTTCGTGGATGAACAGTGCCGACGCTTTTGAAAAACAAACCGTCCTGGGCCATCGCGAAATAGACGCGCGGGGCAGTCAACATGCTTTGACTCAAAAAGCCGACAGTCGAGATCGCGATGCCCGCCGCAATCGCGCGCGCGCCGAAGTCGCCGAGCGCGTTGCGCATCACGTCCGAAGCCGGCGCTGCTGACGCCGCCAGCGCCGTCGTTCCCAACACCGTGATGCAGACGATATTCGCGGCAAGATAAAGCAGCACCACGCCGATGACGCCGATGATCAAGCCGCGCGGCAGATTGCGTCGCGGTTCTTTGATCTCGCCCGCGACGAATGTCGCCGTTTGCCAACCGCCGTACGAGAAGATTACCGGCACGAGCGCCGCGCCAAACGCGGTGAGCAAGCCAAATGATGCGGAACGATCGAGCAGGTGCGATGGATTAGTCGCAGGCTTCGTCAACACCAGACCGCAGATCACCAACGCGAGCAGCGCCGCGATCTTCAACACCATCAGTATGCTTTGCACTGTGCTGCCCGCGCGCACGCCGAGACAGTTGATGATCGTCAAAATAGCGAGCACGACCGCCGCGAGCGTTGCGTAGTTGATCGACAGGTTCGTGAGTTCGACGAAATATCGCGCAAACGTCACCGCGACCGCGGCCATGCCGCCGGTTTGGACCACCAGCAGCAACACCCAACCGTAAAGAAACGCGACCGCCGGATGAAACGCCTCGCGCAGGTAAGCATACTGGCCGCCGACGTCAGGTCTTCTCGCGGACAACTCTGCCCAGATGAAAGCGGCCGCTAGTGCGAACAGTCCGCCGATGGTCCACGCAGCAAGAATCAGAAACGGTGTGTGCACCTGGCGCGCGACCACGGCCGGGTTCATGAAAATACCCGAGCCGATGATGCCGCCCATCACGATCATCGTGGCGTCGAATAGACCGAGGCGGCGCGCGAGCGTCGGCGTGGAATCTGTGGAGCGAGACATGTGGTGCTTCTTCTTACCACAATCTCCAGGTGGAGTAATAACCCT
>DASXXL010000041.1:0-6430 GCA_036503085.1 Pyrinomonadaceae bacterium
AGCGCCGGATAAAAATACTCAGGGTCGTTCCGGCTGCCGACAAAGATCACATCTTTCTCGAGGCCCAAAGTTCGCGCCTGCTGCTCCAGCCTCGCACGCAACGAACCGTCGCCAATTACGACGAATCTCACCGTGCCCTGCTGGCGACACGCCGGATCGATCGCTTTCAGCCGCGCGATCGCACGCAGAAACATCTCGTGGTCCTTGATCGCGGTCAGACGCCCAACGATCCCGACGACGATCGTGTCGTCCGCAACGCCAAGCTCTTCGCGAAACTTCGCGCGCCGCGATTCATAACCAGCAAACACATCCAAATCCAGACCCAGCGGAATCACTCTGATCTGATCCGGACGGCCCACGCGAAACGATTCACCTATCTCAACACTCTGCTGTTTGCTGATCACGATCAACCGATCAGTCACGAGCTTCGCCAGCATTCTTTCGATCGCAAGCCACAACCACGTTTGGCCCGCGCCGTAGTAACTATGAAAAACGTGCCCGTGATAAGTGTGCACAAACTTGCACGGCCGCGGCTTCCCAATCAGAGTCTCCAGCGTCAACCAACGATAAAGAAGGCCTGCCGCACGTCCAACTGCTCCCGCTTTCGCCGTGTGCGTATGCACGATGTCGGGACGCCAGCGACGAAACAACCTGAACAACTTCCACGCCGCGATGCCGTCTTTCCACGAAATCTCACGGCTCATTTCGCGGATGTAGATCGGCGACACGCCCATCTGCTCCGCGAAGTAACTCATGTCTTCTTCACCGTTCGGAACCGTGCCCGCCACGAGCAGCGACTCGAACTCCGGCGGCTGCAACGCCGACGTCAACCAGACGACGTGCTTGGCCGGACCACCGACGTTCAGGCGAGCAATGACTCTGGCCACCCTTGTGGGACGCAAGTCCGGCATGACGGTATTTCGGGCCTAAATCTTATTGGCTCCAGTTTCCGCGACGAGATTCGAAGCACGCAACAAGCTTTCGAACGTTCCGGCATCGGTCCACCAGCCTTCGAGCTCTTCCCAAGTCATCGCATCGCGCGCGATGTAGGCGTTATTGACGTCGGTGATCTCGAGCTCGCCGCGGCCGGAAGGTTTCAGCGAGCGAATGATGTCGTAGACGTTTTCGTCGTACATGTAAATGCCGATCACCGCGTATTCCGACTGGGGCTTCGACGGTTTCTCATCGATGCGAACAACGCGGCGGCCATCGAGTCGCGGCACTCCAAACCGCTGCGGATCGGGCACCTTCTGCAGAATGATCTTCGCGCCGCCGTTCTGACTTTCATAAGCCTCAACGGCCGCGCGGATGTTGCCCTGAATAATGTTGTCGCCGAGCACGACGCAAACCGGACCGCCGGCGGCGAAGTGTTCGACAAGCGAAAGCGCCTGCGCGATTCCGCCTTCGCCTTCCTGGTAAGTGTAGTTGAGATGTTTCAGGCCAAACGCCTTGCCGTTGCCGAGCAGCCGCAGAAAGTCGCCGGCGGAGTTGCCACCCGTGACGACCATGATGTCGGTGATGCCCGCATTCACCAGCGTCTGAATCGGGTAATAGATCATCGGCTGGTTGTAGACCGGCAACAGATGTTTGTTGGTGATAGAGGTCAACGGACGTAATCGCGTCCCCAACCCTCCGGCGAGCACTACACCCTTCAACTTTCCCTCCTGGGCCACAAAAGAAGCACAAGAAGCACAAGCACGGAACGAGGACTTACTTACTCGTTGTGCCTTTTGTGCCTCTTTGTGGCGTGTCAATGAGAATCAATGAACCGGTTGAACCACAGTTCGAGCATCAAGAGAGTCCAAAGCTGCTGCGAATAATCTCGTGCGCCGGTCGTGTGCAAGTCCACCAGTTGCCGGACAGTTTCCGGTTTGAACAAACCGCGACGCAAGGCTTTCTCGGACAATAAAACCTCGCGCAAAAACGCCTGCATCTGACCGCGAAACCAGTGGCCGATCGGAACGCCGAAACCCATCTTGCCCCGATTCAGGTTCTCGGCCGGCAAAAACTTTCGCAGCACCTTCTTCAAAAGATACTTCGTCGTCAAGCGCCGCAGCTTCAGATCCTGCGGCAAACTGGCGGCAAACTCGATCACCTCGTGATCGAGAAACGGCGAACGCGCCTCGAGCGAAACAGCCATGGACGCGATGTCCACCTTCACCAGCAAGTCGTTCGGCAGATAAGTCATCTGGTCCGTCAACAGCATCGCATCGAGAATACCGATACCGTTGGCGCGTTTGAACCACTCGCCCAAAATTCCCGTCGCGTTTGCGCTGCGTGTCTGCTCGCGAAAGAAATCCGAATAGAGCGGCTGCTTCGTCTCTTCGTTAAAGACGCTCATCCAGCGCGTGTAGCGATCGACTTTCGGCAACGCCACCGCATTGAGCATGCGCTGGACCGATCTCACTTTCGTGCGCTTCAGCGGTGAAGTGGGAATCAGGTTCACCGTCTCCTTGATCACCGCTTCGCGCAGAAACGACGGCACGCGCCGATACTTTTCGGTGATGCCCATCGCGACGTAACGCTCGTAACCCGCGAACGATTCGTCGCCGCCGTCGCCGTTCAGCGCGACTGTCACGTGTTTGCGAGTCTCTTTCGCGACGTAATAGGTTGGCACTGCCGATGAGTCAGCGTAAGGCTCGCCGTAGTGTTCTACCAGCGTCGGCAGAACTTCGAGCGCGTCAGGACGCACGATGAACTCATGATGATCCGCGCCGACGTGCTCGGCGATGCGGCGCGCGTGATGAATCTCGCTGAAGTCCTGTTCGTCGAAACCGATCGAAAACGTCTTCACCGGTTCGCTCGATTCCTGACTCATCAGCGCCACCACGGCACTCGAGTCGACGCCGCCCGAAAGAAACGCGCCGAGCGGCACTTCGGACATCAAACGCACCCGCACCGCTTCGCGCAAAATCTCGACCGTGCGTTCGCCTGCTTCTTCCTCACTGATCGCGATCTTCTTCGTGAAATCAGGCTGCCAGTAGCGCTGCAATTCGATCTCGCCGTTGCGCCAGCGCAGCCAGTGGCCCGGCTCGAGTTTGCGAATTGCGCGATATGCGGTCAGCGGCGCGGGAATACACATGAACGACAGGTAATAATCGAGTGCTTCCGGTTCAACATCGCGGCTGATGTCCGGATGAAGCAACAGCGCACTGAACTCGGAGCCGAAAACGAATTGATTACCGACTTGTGCGTAGAGCAGCGGTTTTTTGCCGATGCGATCGCGCCCGAGAAACAGTTCCTGCCTTCGTTCGTTCCAAATCGCAAATGCGAACATGCCACGCAGGTGTTTGGGACAGTCAACGCCAAACTGATCGTAGGCGTGAACGATCGCTTCGGTGTCGCTGTTGGTGTAGAAGGTGTGACCGAGCTTTTCGAGCTTCTCGCGTAGTTCGAGATAGTTGTAGATCTCGCCGTTGAAAACTATCCACGAGCTGCGATCGTGATTGTGGATCGGCTGTTTGCCGCTTTTGAGGTCAATGATCGCGAGCCGGCGCATCCCGAGGCCCACAGACCCGTTGATGTAGAAACCGTCGTCGTCAGGACCACGATGACGAATCGCCTCGCACATCCGCGCCAGTAAATCCTGGTCGATCTGTTTTCCGTCGTTGCGAACGATGCCCGCGATTCCACACATATTGGCTCTGGTTGAGATTGTATATTAGGTCGAAGCGAGATTTACCACAAAGGCGTGCAAACGTGGCTAGAGCCGAATTTGAACTTGTCCTACCTGGGACCCCCAAACGTGGCTAGAGCCCGGCTTGCCTGAGCCGGTCGCGGTCTTCCTTCTTTTCTTTCAGCAACACCAAACCCACGGCCACAAACACGAAATAGAAGACCAGCAACTGGGCCCGTTGCCGGTAAGCAGTGCCGACGTTTCCCTGAAACACCGAGTACGCGAGCGAAAGCATGCTGGTGAAAATAAGAATGGGCGCGATCTGGCGCAACTTGTACTTGATCGAGTACCAGATACCGAGCACCAGTAACGGGAACATGAGCCACCAGACGACCATCTCCGGCAGCGTGATGCTCTGCCGCAGCGAAACGAGTTGCCACGGAAACGGCGCAAACAGCAGGTAGATCAAACCGATCGGAATTGTCGAGATCGCGCCTTCTGTGGTCGACACGTCCACTTCCTGCCCGAACCCCGAGCCGGCGCGCGCGAGGTCTGAACGGCTGCGTTGCACCGCCTCGAGGTTACCGAAGCGAGTGAACTGCGCGTTGGCCATACGAGTGACGCCCAGGTACGTGAGCGATACCCCAACCAAAACCAGCACGACAAACTGGCGCGCGAAGTTAGTCGGCGTGATCTTTTGCATGCCCAGAATAAAGCTGCCGCCGATCGCGACCACCATCATGTAGAACACATAGAACCGTAAACTCAGAATCGAAAAGAGCCCGAGGATCAATATCACCGCATACTTCGTCGAGAATTTTTCGTTGAGACGTAGACTCGCCAGAATCGTCAGTACGAGAAAGAAAACTATCGGCGCATCCTTCAACCCCTGCGCGGACCACAGCACCAGCGACGGGAAAAACGCAACGCACACCGCCGCGATCTTCGCCACGCGTGTGTTCTGGTAGACCTGTTTCGCACAAGCGAAGACGAGGACCGCGGTCGCTGCGCCGATGACGGAATTGAGAAACTGAATTGCCAGCGTGTTGCGCCCGATGAGGGAATAGACTACGGCCACCATCTTGACCATGCCCCACGCCGAAGCCTGTCCCTCCGCGAAGTGGTTGCTGAGCGTTTGAAAATACGAGTCGCCCTGCCACGCCTTCATCTGCGCGAAACCGTAGAAGTCGTAAGTGATCGCGTCGCCGCCGAAAAACTCCTGCGCGTTGAAGATAAAAATCGCGGTGGAAACGAGAATTCTGACCAGCAACGCCCAGGCGAAGAGTTGCAACAGAAACGATCGTTCTTCTTTGCTGTAGTAGATGAAGTAGCCGACGACAAAGGCCGGCACGAGCCAGACGAGGACCGCCTGGCCCGCGTCAAACGCCGAAAAGTTTCCGTAATCAGGAAAGCCCGCGACGATCGGGGGCACCGCCATCACGATCGTCACACTGACCAGCAAATACGCAAGAACCAGGATTACCTTCATGCGGCCGCAGACGCAGTCTGTTCCTTTCGCAAAACCAGGTGATTCTCGAGGACCAGCGCATCGAAGTTCGCGCGGCTGAAGGTCCTGATCGCGTCTTCAGGGGAGAGGACGATGGGTTCCTGGATGTTGAATGAAGTATTGAGCAGCAGCGGCACGCCGGTCAGTTTTTCAAACTCGCGAATGAGTTGCCAGTAACGCGGATTGACGCTCTTGCTGACCGTTTGCGGGCGCGCAGTGCCGTCGACGTGAACGACGGAGGGAATCGCGTCACGCTTTTCTTCGCGCACGTTGAGCACCGTGATCATGAACGGATCGTAATGCGGATGGCCGAACAATCCTTCCGCCGCTTCCGCCAGCATCGAGGGCGCGAGCGGTCGAAACCACTCGCGCAGTTTCACTTTCTGATTCAGCAACTCGCGCATGTCGGAGCGGCGCGGATCAGCGATGAAGCTGCGATTGCCCAACGCCCGCGGGCCAAACTCCATTCGTCCCTGAAACCAGCCGATAACCGCGCCGTCAGCCAACAACGACGCAACGCGCGGCAGCAACTCCTCATCGGGCAGGGTGTGAAAGTTCAATCCGGCGGCGCGCAATGCTGAGGCGCATTCTTCAGACGTAAAGCCGGGACCGTAGTAAGCGTGTTCCATACGGAACTTGCGCGGCTGGTTCAAGCGACTGTGCCAAACAAGCAACGCCGCGCCTAACGAACAGCCCGCATCGCCCGCGGCCGGTTGAATGAAGAAACGTTTGAACGGCGTCTCGGTCATGATGCGTCCATTCATGACGGAGTTGAACGCGACGCCGCCCGCCATGCAGAGGTTCTCGCTGCGCGTCTCTTCATAAAGCCCCTCGAGCAGGTGCAGCGCCGTGTCTTCCAAAACTTTCTGCGCGCTCGCGGCGATGTCCCAGTGTTTTTGCGTGAGCTCTTCGCCTTTTTCGCGCGGCTTACCCAAAGACTTAATGATGTCTTCGCTAAACTGGTAGTGCTTCGCCAGGTGATGATCGAGCACGCGGATGTCGAGCCGAAAATCGTGATGGCCGTTTACTGAAAGCACGCGCTTCGCAAAGAAGTCGTAGTATTCCGGTTTGCCATAAGCGGCGAGACCCATCACCTTCCACTCGTCGCCTTCAAACATGTCAAAGCCGAGATAGTTCGTGACTGCCGAATAAAACTGTCCTAGCGAATGAGGCAGCTTGATTCGCTTGAACGGGCGGATGTTTCGGTCTTCGCCACGACAAAACAGCGTGGTCGTGTCTTCGCCGGTTCCGTCCCACGTCATGATCGCGGCCTCTGCAAAACCCGAAACGAAAAAAGCACTCGCCGC
>DASXXL010000042.1:0-2791 GCA_036503085.1 Pyrinomonadaceae bacterium
AGCGAAGGACGCGTTGTGAAGATCAACAAAGCCAACAATTCACCGGGCGAGGCTCGTGCCGATTGGTGGATCGTGCAGGAGATCGCGCGTCGCATGGGTCGTGGAAAATATTTCAGTTTCAATTCGCCGCGTGAAATCTTCGACGAACTCCGCGTCGCTTCGCGCGGCGGCAACGCCGATTACTACGGCATCACCTGGGAGAAGATCGAAAAGAACAACGGGATTTTCTGGCCGTGTCCGACTGAAGATCATCCGGGCACACCGCGCCTGTTTGAAGAGCGCTTCTATCATCCCGACGGCAAGGCGAAGTTTCATGCGATCGAATATAACCCGCCGAACGAAGTTCCAGATGAAGAATTCCCGCTGATACTCACCAGCGGACGCGTGGTCTACCAGTATCTTTCCGGCAATCAAACGCGGCGTATCGGTTTTCTGGTCGAGCAATGTCCGGAACCTTATGTCGAAGTCCATCCGGAAACTGCGGCGAGATTGAAGCTCAACGACGGCGAACGTGTGCGCGTGGTCTCGCGCCGCGGCGACGGCGTATTTCCGGTGCTGGTAGTTAAGACAATTCATCCCGACACGATCTTCATTCCCTATCACTGGGGCGAACAGTTAGCGGTGAATCAGTTGACGAACCCGGCGCTCGATCCGGTTTCAAAAATTCCCGAGTTCAAGGCCTGTGCGGCGAGAATCGAAAAGATTCATGCGCGGCAGTTGCCGCTTCTCGGTCGACAACGCAAGGGCGCATCAGCCAGCGAGGTGAAAAAGGGGTAGTTGATGGAAGAGACGATGTTCATCGATCCGCAACGTTGCATCGGCTGCCGCGCCTGTGTCGCAGCCTGCCGCGAGTGCGCCACACACAAAGGCTACTCGATGATCTTCGTTGACTACATCGATCGTGCGGAGACGACGGCGACGATGCCGACGGTGTGCATGCATTGCAAGGAACCGACGTGCGCATTGGTTTGTCCGGCGGACGCGATCAAAGTTTCCGACGACGGCGTGGTGATGTCAGCGTTGAAGCCCCGTTGTCTCGATTGCCGAAACTGCGTCAACGCGTGCCCGTTCGGCGTGCCAAAGTACAACACTCAGATGCACCTGCAGATGAAGTGCGACATGTGTTACGACCGTTCGTCTGAAGGTTTGAAGCCGATGTGCGCGAGCGTCTGTCCGACTGGCGCGATCGCGTTCGGGAAGTATGAACAGATCGTGCCGTTGCGCCGGACGAAGCCGGTGAACGTGCACGTGTTTGGTAATCAAAAGGTTGAGACGAAGGTTTACTTGATGTTGCCGGCAGACGCAGACGAAGTGAAGGTCGACGGCTGCGGCGTTTTCGAGGGCATGTTAACGCGCGCGGAAACGGTTGAGACTGAATCGTGGATCGATACCCAAGTTGAACACTCGGACAAGAGCAATGAATTCTAAAAACACATCAGACGAAAGCGATGTTCGCGCGGCGACGGCGCCTTATCAGGCTGAGTTTCCGTACGAACGTGATGAAGAAGCGCAAGTCACACGGCGTGAGTTCTGCAACTTCCTGGGCCTTACGTCCGCGGCGCTTTTCGTTGGCGCGGCGGGCTTCGCGACGAAGGCCGCACTCGACGCACGCAAGTCCGAGTCTTTGGCGCCTGCGCGCGTTGATGGAGCGGAAGCTCTCGCACCGAATACTAGTTTGAATTTCAACTACCCGACTGAACGAGATTCCGCGATTCTGGTTCGCACCGCAGACGGCGCGTATCACGCTTACGGCCAAAAATGCACGCACCTCAGTTGTCCCGTTTACTACTCGCGCGACCATCAACGACTGGAATGTCCTTGTCACGAAGGCGCGTTTGATGCCGCGACCGGGAATGTTCTTTACGGTCCACCGCCGCGTGCGTTAGACACCATCGAAGTCGAAATGCGTGAGGGCCAAGTATGGGCCACCGGCAGAAGCGCTTCGACACCGAATGACAGAGGCTGACGGTGAAGACACTTACGCAAAAGTCGACGTCTGTCGCGAACCGCCGCGCCAAAGCGGGACAAGCCGCGGTTTGGCAGGCGCGCCTGATCATGCTCGTGATGATCAATATCGCGCAGCTTTGGATCCTTGCCGCCACGGTCGACGCGGCGCTGGCTCGTCATTATTCCGTCTTGTTGCCGCTCGTGATCGCGTCCGGCGTTTGCTTTGCGATTACTCTGTCGATCATCAAGTGGTGGCGACCTACCTCGCGCAGAAAGACCAGCAGCGGCTACGTGCGGGACGAAGATCAATGAAGCAAAAGATCACCGGTTTCGAGCAGGATGAGGAGCAGCACTGGCGGGCGGTTCTGGCGTGCGGACATCGACAGCACGTCCGGCACGATCCGCCGCTGACAACTCGCACCTGGGTCCTGACGGAAGAAGGACGCGCCTCACGCATCGGCCTCGAGCTCGATTGCAAACGATGCGACGAAGAAGCCGTAACGGTGAATTGACTGATGAATGACACTCGACCAAACACTCTGTCACGCGCAGCCGCCGATCTGTTTCCCGGATACTTCGCGCTCGTGATGGCGACCGGAATCATCTCCGTCGCGTGTTTTCTACTCGGCATGAAAACGCTCGCCTTAGTTTTGCTGGTCATCAACATCGTCGCTTACGTCGTCCTCTGCTTACTGTTGCTCATCCGGCTGCTGTTTTTCTTCTCACGAGTCAAGACTGATCTTGCAGATCACGTACGCGGGCCCGGCTTCTTTACAGTTGTCGCGGGCACGTGCGTGCTCGGCAGCGCGCTGCTGATCGTGCTCGATCAATTCCGTCCGGCGTT
>DASXXL010000043.1:0-9245 GCA_036503085.1 Pyrinomonadaceae bacterium
AAGCCACAAACTGCACCTTCGGATTGTTCTTCGCCAACACCTTCGTGATCGCTGCCGTCAACGTCGTCTTCCCGTGATCCACGTGCCCAATCGTCCCAATGTTCACGTGCGGCTTCGAACGGTCAAATTTTTCCTTCGACATCTCTTCCTCTTCTCTAACTTCTCTTTATATAAGGATCAGAGCGTGCGATTCGTCCCACTCGGGGAGACGCTGGAGCCCGCGATGAGATTTGAACTCATGACCTCCTCCTTACCAAGGAGGCGCTCTACCCCTGAGCTACGCGGGCCCGAATCCCAAAGCGTTCAAGAAACCTGGAGCGGGCGACGAGATTCGAACTCGCGACCCTCAGCTTGGAAGGCTGATGCTCTACCAACTGAGCTACACCCGCCCAAAACCATTGCCAATTGCCGATTTTCAATTTCCAATTGGCACAACAGCCTTGCGCTTCTTCAATCGACAATTGGCAATCGAAAATCGGCAATGCCCGCTGGTGCAGGGGGGAGGATTCGAACCTCCGTAGGGCGTGAGCCCGCCGGGTTTACAGCCCGGTGCCATTAACCACTCGACCACCCCTGCATCTGGTAAATGTGCCGTGGAGCCGGCGAAGGGACTTGAACCCCCGACCCTCTGATTACAAATCAGATGCTCTACCAACTGAGCTACGCCGGCCCGCTATAGAGCAAAATAGCGCAATCCGACAAAATGCGGATACTACCAAGCGACCTACAAAAACGCAAGTCGCGCTCAGAATTACAGATAACGAACCCCAAATCCATGTCATCCGTGTTAAGATTGCTCTGCCTCACGCACTTCCCAAACGCCCCTGACCTCGTATCCAAAGGAGACTCGCACATGTCACGGCTTAACTTCTCTTCGTTGCTTCTGGTTTCGTTTCTGTTGCTGTCGCTCCCGATTTTAGCGAGCGCGCAAACCGCAGTACCCACACCGCAAGTCATTGCTCCGGCAGCCAAACAGCCGCTTGAAGTCGCTGGCCATTCCAAACTTTATTGCGCCGGCTACATCCGTCTTCAGCGCCTGCCGCACCTGCCCGAGATCGTCGGCGCACTCGAGGAACAGGAACAACGCACGTTCTCTGACAACGAGATCGTCTATATCAACGCCGGCTCGCAACAAGGTATAAAAGAAGGACAGACCTTCCAGATCATTCGCCCGCGCGGCGACGTCAAAGGCGTGCATCGCGAGAAGAAGGGTTTTCTGGGCACTTACATTCAGGAAGTCGGCCAGTTGACGGTGATCCACGTCCGCGAAAACGTGTCTGAAGCGCAGGTCGTTACCTCGTGCGGCGACATGGTCATGCTCGGCGATCTGCTGACGACAATTCCGGATCGCGTCTCACCGTTGCAGCGCACCGAAGGCGACATCGATCGCTTCGCGCCTCCGACCAACAAACAAAAGGGCCGTTTGATGATGGCGAAAGATAGCCACGAGATGGTGGCGAACAACGACGTCGTCTACATCGATCTCGGCGTTGAGGACAACGTCAAACCCGGCGACTACCTCACGATTTATCGCCCGTTAGGCACCGGCAACATCACGCGTGTTGACGACGAAGAGCAGGCCCGCAATCGCGCCACCGGTTTTCAGAGCGATCGCTTCCGCGGCGGCGGCTTTTCAAACCAGGCAACGCGCGCGAAAGACAAAACCGCATTCGTGAACGCCGAAGGACGTTATCGTTATCGCCCGATCACGACGCGCGAGATCAAGAAGCATCGTCCACAGATGCCGCGCAAGGTCGTAGGCGAGATGGTGATTATTGACGCGCAGACGAGAACGGCAACCGCGGTTATCACGCGCGTGGTGGGCGAAGTTCATACGGGCGACTGGGTGGAGATTCAATAGCCGGTTCAAGCGAAGGTTTCATCCGCGGGTTCTGTTTGAAGCCGCGGTAAAACGCACTGAAGTACCCGTACATCGACGCGCACGCTGAGATCACGACCAGCCACAGCATCGCTCTGCCCGCGGTGTAAAGCAGCACTTGCCAGTCAGTGCCTGTCATCGGTCCATCTCCGCTCAGGTGTTGCCATGCCGTGCGCAACTCCGGCACCGACCAAAACTCGATCGCCGGAAACGGCCGGCCGAAGTTTGCCACCGGCGGCCGGCCGGCGACACTCGACGCGATCAGCAACGCCACCGTCACCACCTGGGCCAACATCTTGAACTTGCCCATCTTCGACGCGGAGATCACCACGCCTTCGACCGCAGCCACCGAACGCAGCCCCGTCACCGCGAACTCCCTGCCGATGATGATGACGACCGCCCACGCCGGCGCGAGTTGATTCTCGACCAGCGAGATCAACGCCGCCGAGATGAGCAGTTTGTCGGCGATCGGATCGAGCAGTTGGCCCAGTCGTGTGACCTGCCCACGGCTGCGCGCGAGATGCCCGTCGAGATAGTCAGTCAGCGCTGCGCCCAAAAACATCACCACGCCGAGTATGTGCCGCGGCACTCCAAACCAGTTTTCGGAAAACGGCGTCAGTAAGACGACGACCAGCAGCGGTACGATGAAGATCCGCAATAGCGTTAGGGCGTTGGGAAGATTCACGGTCTTCGCAGTGTAGGTCACAGATTGTGGAACTTTCAAGACGCACCCGGTGAATAGCAGTCATGAAGAAACTGTTCACCCTGCTTCCCTGTCTCTGCCTGCTGCTCTTCGCGTCGTCGGCACTCGCCGATGACTCACGCGCGCAGGAAATCCTGAAACAAGCACGCGCCGCCATCGGCGGCGACGAGCGCCTACAAAAGCTCGAAGCGCTGCACATCAACGGGCAGTATCGCCGCGTCTTCGGCGATCGCCAGATGTCCGGCGAACGCAAGATCAGCATCCTGTTGCCGAACAAATACCTGGTTGAGGACGCAATGAACATGGGCGGACTCAGCACGTCGATGATTAATACGCACGCGCTCGACGGCGAGCACGCGTGGAACGGATCGAGCGGCGGCGGTGGCATGGTGATCCGCTTTGGCGGCGGCCCAGGTGGACAACAACCGTCACCCGAACAGATCGAAGCGGGTCTGCGACGGATCTACCGGGCAGAGTTCGCGCGCAACCTGCTCGCGACGACACTCGCAGCGCCGTCTTCCGTTGCCGTCGATTACAAATACGCCGGAGAGTCAGACGTCGATGGTGAGCCCGCTGATGTTTTGGACGTCAGTGGTCCGGATGGTTTTTCGGTGCGCTTGTTCTTCGACAAGAAGAGTCACCTGCCGTTGCTGCTGAGTTATCGTGGTCCAAAGCCACGCATCATGACGATGAGTCGAACCGCCGGTGGCTCGCCGAAGGCTGAAGACGTAGCAAAGGCGCGCGACGAGGCGCAAAAGAAGATGCAGGCCGAGAATCCCGGCCCGCCGGAAGAAGTCGACTTCTTCATTCGTCTCAGCGATCACAAGAAAGTCGACGGCTTGACGTTGCCCTATAAGCTGACGTTTCTCACCGAGAGCGAGGTCTCGGAAGAGTTTGAGATCTCGAAGTACCAGTTGAATCCGCAGTTCAAAGCCGACAAGTTCGAGAAACACTGATGCTCTTCCTGCTACTTCTGCTTCCGTGGTTCGTACAGACGAATGCCACGCTGGAAGTGATCGTCAAAGATCCGTCCGGCGCGCTGATCAATAAGGCGCAAGTGCAACTCGTCAGAAACAGTAAGCCACAGTCGCTGGTCCAAACGAACCAGCGCGGCGAGGCGCGATTCAATAAAGTCGCTCCCGGGCGCTATCAGATCCACATCGAAGCGGCGGGTTTTAAGGCGCAAGACATCGCCGAAATGAATTTGACGGCGGGCGCGAATCGTCGAGAGATCTCGCTCGAGATCGATCCGATCAAAGTGGACGTCGAAGTAGCTGACGAAGCGCAGGTACGAAACACGAATCCCAACGGCCCGGCGTTTTCAAACGTCATGACCGCGGAGCAGATCGCCCAGCTTCCCGACGACCCTGACGAGTTTGAAAACGCCATCAACCAACTCGCTGGTCCAGGGGCGCAGATTCGCGTGAACGGATTTCGCGGCGGCAAGCTGCCACCGAAGTCACAGATTCGCGAGATCCGGTTTCGCCTGAATCCTTACGCCGCCGAGAATCATGACGCCGGCTTCGGACTCGTCGACGTCATCACCAAGCCCGGCGTCAACGACTGGCACGGCTCGTTCAATTTCGGCTTTCGCGATGAAGCATTAAACGGCCGGC
This sequence comes from Pyrinomonadaceae bacterium, assembly GCA_036503085.1. GTDB lineage: Bacteria > Acidobacteriota > Blastocatellia > Pyrinomonadales > Pyrinomonadaceae > PSRF01. The sequence goes on from DASXXL010000043.1 coordinate 4,199, forward strand.
AAGTGTTCGCGCCGTTTCGCGGTCCCGAACAACAACGCCGCTTCGATCTCTCGCTCGATGGTCCACTCTGGAAGAACCACACGTCGCTGTTTCTCAACGCGGATGGTTCCCTGTTCTTCGACGCGCGCCCGATCTTCGCAACCACGCCGAACGGCGTGTTTTCCGATCTCGCCTATCGGCCGTCGCGAAGGTTGAATGTCGACGCGCGCGTCGAACACGTTTTGACGAAAACCCACACCGCGCGCTTGCAATTCCAGCGCAACGCCGGCTTGCAAAACAATCTCGGGGTCGGCGATTTTGATCTGCCCGCGCGCGGCTACTCGCAGAACCAAACTGAATACATCGCGCGCTTCGCCGACTCCGGCGTGTTTGGTAAGAAGTTCTACAACGAAGTTCGTTTCCAAACGCGATTGCTCAACACCGATACGCGTTCGGTGAGTCTCGGCCAAACGATCCTGGTCCCCGGCGCTTTCAACGACGGCAGCGCGCAACGACGCGGCGGCCGGCGTCAAACCGAATTCGAACTCGACGACAACGTCGACTACGCGCTCGAAAAACACGGCGTTCGCTTTGGTGTGCAAATGGAAGCCGCCGGTTACAAGAGCGACGATTCAACAAACGCCTTCGGGACGTTTCAATTTCCTAACCTGGCAGCTTTCGAGGCCGGACTGCCGACACAGTTCACGCAACGCATCGGTGATCCCACGGTCCAATATCGGCAATATCAATTCGGTTGGTACGTGCAGGACGATTGGCGCGTGCGCAAGAACCTGACGCTGAGTTACGGCGTGCGTCACGAACTACAAAATCATCTCGACGGCCAGTTCAATGTTGCGCCGCGTCTCGGTTTCGTCTGGTCGCCGAAAAAGAATGGCTCGATCACACTGCGCGGCGGCGCGGGCATTTTCTACGACTGGTTCGCCGCGCAGACTTACGAACAGACGCTCCGCGTTGATGGTGAGCGGCAGCGCGATCTCGTTATCACGAATCCGAGTTTTCCGAACCCGTTCAGCGGTGGGCCGCAAACGATCCTGCCGCCGAGTCGTATTCAAGCCGACCCCGAGTTGCAGATTCCTTACGTGATCCAAACCTCGATTGGTCTGGAAACCAACCCGTGGAAACTGTTTCGCTTGATGACGAATTATCAATATCAGCGCGGCGTGCACCTGCTGCACGGCGTCAATCTCAACGCGCCGGTTCCCGGAGTTGGCCGACCCGATCCAACGGTGGGCAACATCACGAATATCGAGTCGTCAGCTTATCAGTCGAGTCATCGTTTGATGGTCGGCATCGGCCCGGCGAAATTCGTGCAGGGACTCTTCTGGAACATCAATTATTTATTTATGAGAAACACGAACGAGGCCGACAGCCCGTTCAGTCTGCCTTCGAACAATTTCAACTTGCGCTCGGATCGCGGTCCGGCGGCGAACGACATGCACCACCTGATCAGCGGCTTCGTCAGCAAACGCCTGCCGCGTGGTTTCGCCATCTCGACCATCTTCCAGGCCACTTCCGCTTTGCCTTACAACATCACCACCGGCTTCGACGACAATGGCGACACCGTCATCAACGATCGGCCCCTCGGAGTCGGCCGCAACAGCGCGCGTGGCGCGTCGCGTTGGGAGATCGGGTCGCGCTTGAGCTGGGGTCTCGACTTCGGACCGAACCAGCAAGCTACCAACGCCGGACCGCAGATTCGCATGGTTCGGGTCGGCGGCGGCGACGGGGCGGCAGCGCCGATGCTGCCGGGTTCGTCGACAAAGAAGTACCGCATGGAGTTCTACGCGCAGGCTTTCAACCTGCTGAACCACGCCAACCTCGGCGCGTTTTCCGGCGTGCAAACCTCGCCTTTCTTCGGGCACGCCACCTCGGCGCAACCGCCGCGTCGCTTTGAAATCGGCACCCGCGTCAACTTCTAAATCCTTAGTTTTATGGCTCGGGTTGCGAGGCGAAAATCCGTCCGCTAGAATGACGGGTTTTCGCTATGGCCATTGATCGCATCAGTGTAAAGGGCGCACGCCAACACAACCTCAAGAACATCAACGTCGACATCCCGCGCGATCGTTTTACGGTGATCACTGGCCTCTCCGGCTCCGGCAAATCTTCCCTCGCCTTCGACACGATTTACGCCGAAGGCCAGCGCCGTTACGTCGAATCGCTTTCGGCCTACGCGCGCCAGTTTCTCGATCAGCTCGAAAAACCGGACGTCGATTCGGTTGACGGTCTTTCGCCCGCCATCTCGATCGAACAGAAGACGGTTTCGCGCAGTCCGCGCTCGACGGTCGGCACGGTGACCGAAATCTACGACTACATGCGTTTGCTGTTCTCGTCGATCGGAATTCCGCACTGTCACCTCTGCGGCGCGGCGATCACGCGGCAAAGCGTCGATCAGATCGTGCAGAACGTGCTCGGATTGCCCGAAGGCGAACGCGTGATGGTGCTCGCGCCGATCGTGCGCGGCCGCAAAGGCGAGTTCAAAAAAGAACTGGAGAAACTGGCGAAGGAAGGTTTCGTGCGGGCGCGCGTCGACGGCGAGTTGCTGCCGCTCGACGAGGAGATTCGTCTCGACAAACGCCGCAATCACACGATCGAAGCGGTCGTGAACCGGTTGCTGATTAAACCAGGCATTCGCGACCGTCTCACCGAATCGATCCGCACCGCGCTGAAGCTGACCGGCGGTGCGGTGTTGATATCGATCGTCGACGGCGAAGAGAAGCTCTACTCGGAACGGATGGCGTGTGTGAACTGCGGCATCAACGTACCGCCGCTCGAGCCGCGTTCGTTCTCTTTCAACTCCGCTTACGGCGCGTGCAAACGTTGTCACGGACTCGGCACTGTGCTGGAGATCGATCCGGCCAAACTGATTCCGGACGCGAACGTGTCCGCCGACAAACTCACGTTCATGGGACCGAATGACAAGCAAGGGTCCGCGTACCTGCGATCTGCGCTGCTTGCTGTCATTAAACACTTCGGCGCGAATGCGAAGACGCCATTTGCCGAGTTGCCGCAGGAGGTGCGCGACGCTTTCTTCAACGGCACGAGTTTCAAGCTGACGTTTACGCAGGGACTCTACACTTATCAGAACGATTGGAAGGGCGCGCTCAACTGGCTGCGCGAACGTTTGAATGAAGCGCCGTCGGAGCGCGTGCGTGTCGCGATCGACGAACTGGTTTCGCCGGCTGTTTGTCAGGAGTGCAACGGCCAACGACTGCGATCGGATTCGCTGTCGGTGCGCGTCGGCGGGCGCGGCATTGCGGAGTACACGGCGCTGCCGATCGAAGCGGCGGTGGAAGCGTTTGAGCAGATCTCGCTGAATTCGCGCGAAGAACAGATTGCTGGTCCAATCCTGCGCGAGATCGTAAATCGTTTGAGTTTCTTGCAGACAGTGGGTTTGGGTTACTTGACGCTCGACCGCGCTTCGTCGACGTTGTCGGGCGGTGAAGGGCAACGCATCCGGCTCGCGACGCAGATCGGTTCGCAGTTGCGCGGTGTGTTGTACGTGCTCGACGAACCGTCGATCGGGCTGCATCCGCGCGACAATCAGAAGCTGCTGGAGACTTTGTCGGCGTTGCGCGATCTCGGTAACACGGTGCTCGTCGTCGAACACGACGAGGAGACGATTCGCCGCGCGGATTACGTCGTCGATCTTGGACCACGCGCCGGCGCGCACGGCGGCGAGATCGTTGCCGTTGGCACGGCAGAAGATATCGCGGAGAATCCGGAGTCGATCACCGGGCTTTACATTCGCGGCGCGCGCAAGATCGAAGTGCCGGCGGAGCGCAGATCTCCAAACGGAAAATTTCTGACGATTCGCGGCGCGTACGCCAACAACCTGAAAGAGATCGACGCCTCGTTTCCGCTCGGCTTGCTGACGGTCGTGACGGGTGTTTCAGGTTCGGGTAAGTCAACGCTCGTCGAAGACATTCTTTACTACGCTCTGGCGCGTCATCTTTATGGTTCATTGAATGAGCCTGGGCCACATCGCGCAATCGAGGGCCTCGAACACGTCGACAAAGTGATCGAGATCGATCAGTCGCCGATCGGCCGCACGCCGCGTTCGAATCCCGCGACTTACACCGGGTTGTTCACGCCGTTGCGCGAGTTGTATGCGATGTTGCCCGAGTCGCGCGAGCGCGGCTACAAACCCGGGCGCTTCTCATTCAACGTGAAAGGCGGGCGCTGCGAAGCGTGCGAAGGCGACGGCATGAAGCGCATCGAGATGAACTTCCTGCCCGACGTTTATGTGCTTTGCGACGTGTGTCGTGGCGCGCGTTACAACCGCGAGACGATGGCCGTGAAGTACAAAGGGAAATCGATTGCGGACCTGCTCGACACGACGGTTGAAGAGGCGTTGCCGCTGCTGGAAAACATTCCGCAGATCAATCAGAAGTTGCAGACGCTGCTCGACGTGGGTTTGGGCTATATCAAGTTGGGCCAGTCAGCGACGACACTTTCGGGCGGCGAGGCGCAGCGCATCAAACTCGCGAAAGAACTCTCGAAACGCGCTACCGGCCGGACGATTTATATATTGGACGAGCCGACTACGGGTCTGCATTTCGCCGACGTTCACAAACTACTCGACGTCCTGCAGCGTCTCGTTTCGCTCGGCAACACTGTGCTCGTGATCGAACACAATCTCGACGTGATCAAGTCAGCCGACTACATCATCGATCTTGGTCCGGAAGGCGGCGAACACGGCGGCCGTGTCGTCGCCGCGGGCACCCCCGAAGAGGTCGCCCGGTCCCGCCGCTCCCACACCGGCCAGGTCCTTCGTCCCCTCCTCAACGGGCGCCTCCTCAACGGCCGCAAGAACGGCAACGGCAATGGCCACCCGCCCACTGAATGAAACTCCGCAACGGTCTTTGTTCTCGTAAGCACGCGGGGTAGTTGATAGAATCACTTCGTGGAAAGAACAATTCAGGTTTTCAAGTCTTTTGTCGAAGCCGAGAAAGCAGATAAGGAGTACTACCGCTCGCTTTCGCCGGAACAACGAATTGAGCTTTTGTTAACACTACGAGATCAGTTCAGTCCATATCCCGATGAACTT
>DASXXL010000044.1:0-3266 GCA_036503085.1 Pyrinomonadaceae bacterium
CTCACGTCAGCTTTTTCGAAGCGTCAGCCTTCGCGAAGTGGGCCGGAAAACGATTGCCAACTGAAGCGGAGTGGGAAAAAGCAGCGTGTTATGATCCGCGGCGCAAGGTCAGGACGGCATTTCCGTGGGGCGACACTGACCCCACCAGCGGCAACGCAAATCTTTTTGAGAACGGTTTCTGGTCAGTCGCACCCATCGGAGCTTTCCCGGATGGCGCGAATGCTTACGGCTGCCAGCAGATGATTGGCGACGTGTGGGAGTGGACCACTTCCGACTACGTGCCGTATCCGGGATTCAAGTCGGAGTTTGACGAATACAACGACAAGTGGTTCGTCAATCAAAAAGTTTTGCGCGGCGGCTCGTTTGCCACGCCGCAGTTGCACATCCGATCAACATACCGAAACTTCTTTCACGCGCACGAACGCTGGATGATCTCCGGCTTCCGCTGTGCGCGCGACGTGTAACCACAGATTACACAGATTAGGAGCCCCATTCATGTTCTCAAAATCCGTTAAATTCGTGTTTGTAGTGTCGGCGCTACTCGCCTTCTCCGCCTCAATCTCGGCCCAAAACGATACCGAATACGGCAAGAAGATCAAGGAGTACACCACTGAAAAGTATTTCATGACCGAGCTGGTGGACCACTTGCCGCTCTCCGACAAAGTCCCTTCGCCGGAAAAGATCCTGGGCTACGCGGTCGGCACGCCAAACAAGTTGACCTACACGAAAGATCTTTATCGTTACTTCCGCGCGCTTGCGGCCGCTTCGCCGCGCGTGCGCGTCCTCGTGGCGCCGGAGAAGAGTGAAGAAGGACGCGAACAGATCCTCGTGCTCGTGAGCGACGAAGCAAACCTCGCCAAACTCGATCGCTACAAGGAGATCACCGCCAAACTCGCCGATCCGCGCAAACTCAGCGACGCCGACGCTCGCACGTTAATCTCCGAAGGCAAACCGTTTTACTGGGCTTCCGGTTCGATCCACTCGCCGGAGACAGGCTCGCCGGAAATGCTGATGGAGCTGGCATATCGTCTCGCGGTCGAGGATTCGCCGTTCATCGAAGACATCCGTAAAAACATGATCGTGATGATAACGCCGGCGCTGGAAGTCGACGGCCGCGACTTCATGGTCGATCTTTACAACTACCACCGGGCGAACCCGGGCAAACCGGTTCCACCGCTACTTTACTGGGGCAAGTACGTCGCGCACGACAACAACCGCGACGGACTCGGCATGGCGCTCGCCCTCACGCGCAACCAGATGCGGACGTTTCTCGAATATCACCCGACCGTGCTGCACGATCTGCACGAGTCAGTGCCGTATCTCTACACGATGACCGGCACGGGGCCGTACAACGCGTGGCTCGATCCGCTCGCGATCGACGAGTTTCAGTTGCTGGCCTACCACGAGATCGAAGAGATGACGAAGCGCGGCGTGCCCGGCGTTTGGACACACGGTTTTTACGACGGTTGGGCGCCGAACTACATGCTCTACATCGCCACCGGCCATAACGCCATCGGTCGTTTTTATGAGACGTTCGGTAATGGCGGCGCCGACACACGCGAGCGCACGCTGCGACCGGCTGACACATCGCGCGTTTGGTATCGTCCGAATCCGCCGTTTCCGCGCGTGAATTGGTCGATGCGCAACAACATCAACATGCAGCAGTCGGCGATCCTGTTTGCGATGAACTTCGTCGCGAAGGACAAGGAACGCTTTCTCAATAATTTTTATTTGAAGAGCAAGCGCTCGATCGCGAAGGCGACGAACGAAGGTCCCGCGGCTTACGTCGTTCCGGGTGACACGCCGCGTCCGGTCGAAGCGGCCGACATGGTCAACCTGATGCGGATGCAGGGAATTGAAGTGCATCGCGCGACGAAGGATTTCAGCGTCAAGGACCAGAAGTTTCCGGCGGGCTCGTACATCATCCGCATGGACCAGCCGTATTCGCGGATGGCCGACATGCTGCTCGACACGCAGTATTACAACGTGAGCGATCCCGCGCCGTACGACGACACGGGTTGGACGATCGGCGCAATGCGCAACGTGAAGACGGTGCGCATCACCGATAAGAGCGTGTTGGAGGTCGATGCCAAGCTGCTCACCGAAGACGCGAAAGTCAGCGGACAACTGACCGGTCCCGCGTCGGCAACCGCGTACGTGATCAATCACAACACGGACAACACGCTCGCGACGCTGCGTTTTCAGTTGAAAGACGTGAAGATGAGCGCGGCGGAAGACAGCTTCAAGATCGGCGATCAGCAGTTCAACACCGGTTCGTTCATCATTAAACAAGACGGCAATCCTTCAGACCTGCGCCACCGGCTACAATCCGCTGTTTCTGATTTAGGCCTGAAAGCTGTGGGCGTCGATAAGCTTCCCGAAATCAAAACGCACGAGCTCGCCGTGCCGCGGATCGCGATCGTTCACACCTGGGTCAACACGCAGAACGAAGGCTGGTATCGCATCGAGTTCGATCGTTACAAGATTCCCTACACCTACATTTCCGATCACGACTTGCGCAACACGCCGAACCTGCGCGAGAAGTTTGACGTGATCATCTTCCCGCCGGTCGGCGGTTCCGCGCAGACGATCGTCAACGGCATGCCGATGCGCGGCGACCCGATTCCGTGGAAGGCTTCGCAAGTGACGCCGAACTTCGCGTCGTCGCCGGACCAGACCGACGACATCCGCGGCGGCATGGGCGTGACGGGCGTCGCGAACGTGCAAAAGTTTATCGAAGACGGCGGGCTGTTCATCACGATTGGCGGCGTGTCGCAGATCCCGATCGACTACGGCATCACGAGCGGCGTTTCGATTCAGCAATCAGAACGGCTGCAGGCGCGTGGCTCGATTTACAACTCGAACTTCTCCGATCGTAAAAGCCCGATCGCTTACGGCTACGACGCAGCGTTGCCGATCTATTTCAACCAGGCGCCGCTGTTTCAGGTTGCCGCGGGTGGCAGTGGTGGTTTCGGCGGCGGTGGCCAGGGTGGGCCAAGTGCCGGGGGCGGTCCACAGTCGCGTGCTTCGGGACGTGGCGGCGTGAACGATCCGGACGTGATTCAGGCGATGCCGCAACCGCGTCCGCCGGATCCGAACGCGCGTCCGGACGATCAGGATCAGCGCGAGAGTCCGTTCTTCGTGCCGCCGCAAGCTCGACCGCGCGTCGTGCTGCGGTTTGCGTCTGACGAAAAGAACCTGCTCGTCAGCGGTATGTTGGCGGGAGGAAATGAATTGGCAAACAAGCCGGCGGTGGTTGACATTCC
>DASXXL010000045.1:0-4050 GCA_036503085.1 Pyrinomonadaceae bacterium
TCGGTCGACAAAAATCCGTTCCGATAACTCTGGCCCCTGTGCTTTCAAACAACGTGAGCGCTAAATCGCCCGTACCACACGCAACATCAAGCACGCGCGCACCGCTCGACGAAAGCTTATCGCGCACTCTCGTTGCCACAATCCGGCGCCATCGTTTATCGACGTTGCCGGAGAGTAAGTGGTTCAAAAGATCGTACCGCTTCGCGATCCCGGAAAACATTTCGCGAACGCGGCCCGCATGTTCATTTGCGGCGTTCGTACTGTCAGGCACAGTTAAACCAAATATCTTTCAGCTTTGGTTGCAAGACGCTTGCGAACACTTTGTGATTACCTGGGATTCGCGTTGCTTGGAGTTTTTGTTGGTGGTTTCGGTGAAGGCGCCGGCGCCGGAGTTTCGCCGAGCACTTCAAACTGCACCCGTCCTTGTAAGGTGGCTTTAAGTTGCGCGGCTTCACCAGTAACTATCGAAGCGATGGCTGCGTTCGTGAAGAGTCGCGCGGCGACGCGCTGAATGTCTGATGCGGACACAGCTCGTAGCAATGATGCTTGATCTTGAATATCCTTGAAACGATAGGTGTCGGCATCAAGCCACGGATCGGGAACCGCTTCTGTTTTCGTCGCCGCAGCCACGGCTTCATTGACGACTCCGTTTTTCGCGCGCTCGAGTTCTTCGGGAGTTGCGCGAGTAGTGATGAGCGACTCAATCACTTTGCGCGCGCTCGCGACAGCATCCGCTGCTTTCTCCGTGCTGACGCTCGCGCCCATCACAAACGAGCCCGGCAAGACGTAACCATTGCTTCTCACAAACAGAGGTTGCTTCGCGAGCTCCGCGGCCATTGCCTGCCAGCGATGCTGCGCGAGCCGCGCCATCACCGTCGAAGCCGCGAAATCGGAATCAGATCGCGCGAGACCACGGACAGCCAAACGAAGTTCGCTGGTTGGTCCAGGAACGTTGATGATCAGCGTGTGAGAATCTGGAGCTTTGGGCTGAGTAAAAGTCGTGGGCACGATGCTTTCGCTCTTGCGCCATGGGCCGAGCAGTTGCCGCACCGTGCGAATCGCTCGTGCTTTGGTGACGCCGCCGACAATCGCGAGCGTCGCGTTGTTGGAGTTAAAGAAACGTTCGTGCGCCTGCATCAGATCGGCCCGTTCGACGCGCGCGAGATCTTCGGGCGTGCCGCCCGCAAGACGGCCGTAAGGAAAGTCGTCGAACAGTCTTGCTGCGATCGCACGATCGGCGACCATCGCGGGTGAAATCGTGGCGTCGCGCAAAGTCTTGATGCGTGCGTCGCGCACCCGCGTCACGACCTCGGGTGTGAACTGCGTCGACAGCAATCCGTTTCGCAGCACGGAGATGACCTGTTCGAACTCGGCTGCTTTGCCAACCATCGTGATCGTAACGGAATCGTAGTTGACGCTGACGTCCAGTTTTCCACCGAGTTCTTCTGTAAAGAAGTCGACCGTCGAGGCGTCGGGAAAAAGCAGGTCTCCGAGCAGCGCCATCTGTCCCGACTTGCCGGCGAGATCGAAAGCCGCGCCGCTGTTGATGCGTAGCTTGACCAGTAACTCCGGACTGCCCGGCTGCGACCAGACGAGCACGCGCAGCCCATTCAGCAACTGCTCGCGCTCCGGCTCTTTCGGCAGCTGTGAAAGCGCGGGTTGCACGAGGAGGACAAGGAGGAGGGCTGAGCCCGCAAGTCCGCGGAATACACGGATTAGTACTGGTATCGACATGGGCAAAACATCTTAGATGGCGTGTGTTTGCCCGTCAACCGTTTGGCATTTGAACGCATCCTAAGCGCTGGTTGCCATGTGAGATGGGCGGTCCAGCCCGGGCAAGCAAGCAAAAGACGGTGTACTTGCCGCCCCTTCGGGGATTAATATCGCGGCCGAATGCGAATTTTTAGTCGCGTGCAAGTTTTTTGAGCCAGGCCCCATAACTTTTTTCCGGGTCGGGGTAATTACAGCAGGAAGCGCCCTGCAGGATCGAGTGCTTGATTGCCCGAGAGAATCACAGACGAGGCTTTACTGAAGAGAGCAGGAGAGGGTGACCAGGCAGCCTTTCTGGAGTTGTACGACCGGCACCGGCAGCCAATCTTTCGTTTTGCTTACCGGCTACTGGGCGAAGTTGATATTGCCGAAGACGTCACGCACGACTGTTTCCTGAGCTTGATTCGTAAGCCGGAAAACTTTCGTCCGGAACGCGCATCTTTGAGAACTTACTTGTTTGCGGCGGCCAGGAACCTGGCTTTGAAGTACTTCCGCAATTCGGGTCGCGAGACCGGACTCGACGAGATGACGGAAGAACCTCAACTCTCGCCACGGCACGAGCCGTTGCGAAAGTTGCTTGATGAAGAACTTGCCGCGGAGGTACGCAGGGCTGTTTTTAGTCTGCCTCCGTTGCAACGTGAAGCACTCGTCCTCTTCGAATACGAGGGGCTCAGCCTCAATGATATCGCGGAGATTACGGGTGCGGATGTCGGCGCTGTGAAGGGCCGTTTATACCGGGCGCGGGAACGACTGAAACGCGTTCTACAGCCTTATCTAAGCGGTAATAGGGAATTGAATAGTGGTCGGGAAATTGTTACTTTGAAGGAGGCCTGAAATGGGCGTTGAGCCGGAAAACGAATTTGTTTCCGACGATGAGCTGAAGTCAGTGCTCGAACGCTGGAACGCGCCAGGGCCTTCGAGAGTTCTCGACAAGCGAATCGCAAACAGTTTTGCAAGAGAATTTTCAGGTGCAGACGGGCTGTCTCAGTCGGTGCTGCTCACCCAAAGGCGAGAAGAGGTAGTATCGATGAAGTTCTGTTCCAGATGTGAAGAAGAGTTCGCTGACAAGTTCAGCTTCTGTCCGGTTGACGGGACGCCGCTAACGCCCGTCTCGCAGCGAGTACAGGAGCCGAGCCAGACATTGGCAGCACAGAGCGAGACGGTCGCGCTGAGCGAGATGATCGAGCCGAGCGTGACTATCGCACGCGACGAGCCGAGCGTCACGGTGAGTCGCGACAACGGTTCAGCCAGTCAGCCGGTCGGCAATGATGACTCGGTGACGAGAACTGACGGCTACTTGCATGTGGTGCCGTGGATCGAACCGGTTAAGCAACCTTCCCGTGCAGGCGCCGGCATTTCGCGGTCGCTCGTTCCACGCGAAGAGTACCACCTCACAATCATGAGCGATGCCGGTCTGGCCTCGCGTCTCGGTCACGAATTCGGTGACGTCGCTCAGGAATACAGATTGACGTGGCCCGAGTTCAAACGCGATCCCTTCGGATTCACTAAGCGCACCTTCGTCGGCTACGGCCAGATGTTCATGCGGTTCCTGCGCAAGCCGAACGTCATGTTGGCAATGGGCGCCGCAGTGCTCGGCGTGCTCGCGCTGGTTGGCGCGGTGTCCCTGATGGAGCGCTCGCACTCGGCGAACACTTCTCGCATCGGCTTGGTCGTGTTTGCCTTGTTCGCCGGCGGTTTGCTGGTGGCGTTGTTCTCGACCTGGCTCGGGCGCGAACGTGGCGCGGCAGTGATGGGAGCGGAGCCTTCCGATTCACGCAGCGTGGTCGCGGCGATGGTCACCTCCTTCGTTTTCCTGTTTGCCATCCTCGGCGTGATTGTCGCGATGGATTACCGGCACCGGCAGCAGGCGCTGGTGGCGCAGAACGAAGAAGGCGAAACGGTCGACCAGATTTTTGATATTCCCAACGAACAACCCACGCCCGATCCGGGAACTGCCGGATTCAACAAAGGCAACGGTGGCGGCAGCAAGCCGAAGCCTGAGAAGGCGGGCGGTGGCGGCGGCGGAGGCCGTGAAGAAGCGAAGCCAGCTTCGTTCGGCAAACTTCCGCAGGCGTCGTTGACAGTGCCGCAGATCCTTCCGCCGGATCCGAAGCCGGTGCTGCCGAAGAACCTGGTGTTGCCGGTCGCGGCTACGGTGAATGCCGATCCGATGCTGGTTCCGCCAGATGCGCGCGTGCTGAATTACGGCGACTATAAATCCAAGAGCACCGATCCCTCGTCTGGTCCAGGGAGTGGCAACGGCATCGGTAATGGCAATGG
>DASXXL010000046.1:0-1840 GCA_036503085.1 Pyrinomonadaceae bacterium
CTAGAACCGCAGTTATTGCTGCACGGGGACTTACACCGAAAAAGGATCGATTCGTGCGGGTCTGCTCAACTCAAACTCAATCTCACTGGTAAATGGCAAGAAGTAAATGAGCGAACAAGCAGAGGCGATCTCACAGAGACAAAAGGGAACTCCTTTTACCAATCCAGGCCAGGACCTGATCAGCCTGTTGGCGCGGAAAGTCGTCGGTCAGTCTACGGCGACCAACGCGATCGTGCCTTATGTCTACATGTACCAGTCAGGTTTGGCCCCGCTCGGCCGTCCGGCCGGGGTGTTCCTGTTGCTCGGCCCGACCGGCACCGGGAAGACGAAGACGGTCGAAGCGATCGCCGATCTGTTGCACGGCAGCGAGAAGTTACTGGTGAAGATCGATTGCGGCGAGTTTCAGTTGGACCACGAGACGGCGAAGCTTATCGGCGCGCCGCCGGGTTATCTCGGCCACCGCGAGACGGTGCCGATGCTGACGCAGCAAGCGTTGAAAGACGCCACCAGTCCCATGTCGGATCTGGCGCTCGTGCTGTTTGACGAGATCGAGAAAGCGTCGCCGTCGTTGACCAAACTCTTGCTGGGAATTCTCGACAAGGGAACGCTGCGCTTGGGAGACAACACGGAAGTCGATTTCGAAAAGAGCTTGATCTTCTTCACAAGCAATCTCGGCGCGCGCGAAATGATGAAGGAGATCAGTCCCGACATCGGTTTCACCACCGCGTCGCCAAAGCTGCCTCACGAATTGACAGGCAAGTTGGAAAGCATCGCCCTCGGCGCGGTGCGCAAACGCTTCTCGCCGGAGTTCATCAACCGCATCGACGCCATCGTCACGTATCAGCCGCTCGATCAGGAATCACTCGAAGCGATTCTCGATCACGACATCAAGGCGCTGCAAAGTCACGTCAATCTCCGTCTCGGCGAACGTTGTTTTGAAATCGAAGTAACGCCGGAGAGCCGCCAGTTTCTCTTGCGCAAAGGTGTGAGCCAGGAGTACGGCGCGCGCGAGTTGAAGCGCACGATGCACCGCGAGCTGACGCAGCCGCTGGCCACGATGGTCGCGCGCGGCGACATCAATCCCGGATCGTTTGTGCGTGTCGCATTGGCGACAAGCAGTGAACGGCTGGAGATCTCAGTCGAGCGAGGGCGTGAGTTTCGTCCGGCATTGAGGCCGTCGATCCTGATCGTCGACGACAATCACGATCTGCTGATGTTTCTTGCGGTCGAGTTGAAAGAAGTGGGCTGGGAGATGTTGACCGCGGAAAGCGCGGCGCAGGCGCGCGAACTGTGCTTCGCATGTAAACCGACAGTGGTGTTGGTGGATTACATGCTCGGTAACGATGACGGGCTGCAACTCGCGCTTGAGTTTCAACAGCTACACCCACCGCCGCAAGTGATCGTAATGACGGGCGGTGGTCTATCGGACGAAGGGTTGATGATCTGTGCCGCCGCGAATGTGCCGGTCCTGTACAAGCCGTTCTTGGCCAGTGAGATTCTCAGTTTGATTCGCGGCCAGTTTTATCACGCCCGCGCGGCGGTGAATTGAAAGTTCTACGAAACGCGCGCTGAGTCTCCAAAAGGTCCTCGCGCGTGCAAGGGGGGCGTCGGCCAGGGCGAGGTCGTCGTCCCCCGCCTGCAAGTCAACCTACCTCCCAAACGCTCACGTTGAACTAGTCAGCCGGGTTGCATATGGAGAATAAACCGAACGCTCCGATACGCGAACCAGTTCACCTTGCGGAAACGCAGGCGGCTGAAGCCCTGCGCAAATCGGAAGCCCAGTATCGCGCGCTCTTCCAAAGTAATCCGCACCCGATGTGGGTCTACGAGGAAAGAACGC
>DASXXL010000047.1:0-6283 GCA_036503085.1 Pyrinomonadaceae bacterium
ATCTGGGCCATAGTTTATCAACGACAACCAAATCTCTTCGCTCTTGCTCTCTCACACGCGCTTGCCTCTGTCACCGTCGCCGTTTTTCTACCACCGCAATGGACAAACAGTCTGCGCGTCGGGTTCAAATACTTTGGCTAGTTGGTGCTATACCCGTTTGAACACTGGTTTGCTATAATCCCCTCGCCTTGCAAGAGAACAGGTCGGGCGGTTGCTGCCGGCGAAAGCCGGGAGAGGAAAGTCCGAACACTACAGGGCAGCGAGCCCGCTAACGGCGGGGCGTTCGATGAGGAAATCCGTCGGGCGACGACAAGTGCAACAGAAAACAGACCAGCCCGCTGAGAATAGCTCAGCAGGTGATGGGTGAAATGGTGCGGCCTCCTTCCTAATTGCTGGAGGCTTAATGTAAGAGCGCACCGGCGCGCGTGGTGACATGCGCGGCCAGGCAAACTCCTCGCAGTGCAAGACCAAATAGGGAGGCGTCATCAGGGCTGCCCGCCCGAAGCCTTAACCGGCTACGACCTCCGGGTAGGTCGCTGGAGCCAACCGGCAACGGTTGGACTAGATGAATGATCGCCACTTCGATTTATTCGAAGGACAGAATTCGGCTTACAGACCTGTTCCGCTATTGCAGGGTAATCCCGACAGACCAAGTGAGGGCGACGACAGATGGCTAATCGAAAAGGGGTTTTTATCGGTGCATACGTTCCTAATCACTTGAAGGAATCGTTGCGTCGCCGCGCTGCTGCCGAACATCGCACTCTCTCGCAGGAGATTACCCGCATCCTCGAAGAAGCAGTTCATGGTCGTGGCCTACCGCCCGGAAGTCTCGATCGACGGACAAAGGAATCGCAACCGCGCCGTCGCGCAAGCGATCCGATGCCGCGCCGTCGTGCGACTGACGCGCCTTTTCTCGGTGGCGGCGGAAACAACCGAGCCGGCGATGAAAGACGAAGCTGATTGAAGTACCTGTTCATCGCTTTCCTGCTTGGGATAGTCTTCGTTCTCGTCTATTCCCGTGTCCGGCCGTATCTCAAATTATTTCGCAAGGTAGTTGAATCGCTGAACGCCGCCACGGATGGCACGGCGACGACTGCCGCGACGCAGCGTACGGCACCGAAGAGCAAACTCGTGCGTTGTGATAGTTGCGGCACCTGGGTGCCGGCGGATCGCGCGATACATCTCGGTTCGGGGCTTGCGAGTTTCTGTTCGCCTGAATGCCTCACGAAGAACTCTCAGTCGCAGGAACGGAAGCTTGCTGGATAGCTTTGTCTGTGTTCGTCAGCACCAGCACGATCAAGCCGACGATAAAAAAGAAGATCAGCGATAGCAGCGCCTGGCGGTAGGAGCCGGTGCGCGCGACTACGATGCTGAACAGCAACGGTCCCATCCACGACGTGCCGCGTTCGGAAACTTCGTAAAGACCAAAGAAGCTCGCTTCTTTACCCGGCGGAATCATGCGTGCGAAGAGCGAGCGCGACAACGCCTGCGAACCGCCGAGCACGATCGCGATTACGCCCGCCATTACCCACGCCTCGGGGATGCTGCTGAGAAAACCATAAGCGTAAATCACCACTGCGGCCCAGAGGACAAGCGACACGATGATCGCGTTCTTCGTGTTGATGAGATAAGCGAGCCGTTCAAAGAGTAATGCGCCCACGACCGCGACGAACTGCACGAACAGAAAGATCTTCAAGAGAAATTCCGGATTGCCTGTTTTCGGAAACAGTTCCTGTTCGAGAAACGCGCTCGATGCGAAGATCACTGTTTGAATGCCGTCGTTGTAGATCAGGTAAGCGATTAGATAGCGCAAGGTCAGCGGCAGCCGTCGCAGCTCTCGGAGTGTTGCTGCGATCTCGGCAAAGCCCGCGCCGATATAGCTCATGCCCGGCGGCAAGCGTTTTTTCTGCGGCCGCGGCTTGAGCAGGGTAAAAGTGATAACGGCAAATGCGCCCCACCAAACTCCGGCAGACAAAAGCGAAAGCCGCACCGCGAGACCGGTCGACAGTCCGAATGCTTCCGCGCGTGTCACCAGCAACAAATTCAACAGGAGAAGCAGTGCGCCGCCGAGATAACCGTAGGCGTAGCCCCGGCTCGAGACCTTGTCCGATTGATCGTCAGTCACGATCTCCGGGAGAAACGCGTTGTAGAAAACATTCGAAGCGCCGAAGCAGACGTTGGCAATGATGAACAGCACGCCGCCCCACAAATACAGGTCGCCTTTGATGAAGAACAGCAGACAGTTGGCGAGGACTGCGACGTAACAGAACAACGCCATCATGCGTTTCTTCAGATCCGAGTAATCACCGAGCGCGCCGAGCACCGGCAGTAGAAACACCTGCGCGGCGACTGAGATCGACACGCACAGTGTTGGCAGAGACTTCGCCGTCACGTTCCCGAGTGGGCCAAGATGGAGGACGACGCCGTTTTCGCCGACCGCAGTTTGCGCGAGGCGCGTCAGGTAAGGACTGA
This sequence comes from Pyrinomonadaceae bacterium, assembly GCA_036503085.1. Classification (GTDB taxonomy): domain Bacteria; phylum Acidobacteriota; class Blastocatellia; order Pyrinomonadales; family Pyrinomonadaceae; genus PSRF01. Next base: position 2,473 of record DASXXL010000047.1, read on the forward strand.
AGAGCGCAGCGACGACGGTGGTGTAGAAGGCCGAGTTGGCCCAGTCGTACATTTTCCAGCCGAAGATCTCGCGCGGGTTGTTTTTGTCAGTCATCAGGTATTCGGCTTCCTCTGTGTAACTCTGTGTCCTCTGTGTCTCTGTGGTGTTCTTCGGAAACGACTTCACAACCACAGAGACACAGAGGACACAGAGTTACACAGAGAGAAGTTCCATGTTCAGACACTACGTACTGGTCAAGAGCGCGACAATGGCAGGTGTAATGTCGGCAAGCGTTTTAATTCTGGCGGCAATCGCTTCTCGTTTCGCGCCCCAAATAATCGTCGGCACGTCATGCAGCGTGTGATTTCGTAACGAAAGATCTTCGATATTGCCGTGGTCGCTGGTGAGTATAACTGTCGTTCGATTCAGATCAAGCCTGGTTAACAACTCGCGGATGAAAAGCGCGAGACTGGTCAGCACGAGTTTAGCGAGCGGCATGTCCTGCGCGTGGCCCACCTTGTCGGTGATGAAGTATTCGTAAAGCGTGAAGCGGTTCTCGGCGGCGATGCGCGCGAGCACGTTCGCGGCCTGCGCTTCGGTTTGTTCGCGAAGGTCCTCGCCGCGTTCGATCAGCAGGCGATTCGTGTAGTCCATGAAAACAGCGGCGCCTTTCCGCACGTCGTCAACGGTGCGGAACTTCAGGCTCGCTGCTTCGACGGCTGCAGTGGTTGCTGACACCCAACGCGGGCGTTCGTCAAAAAAACGACTCGTGTAAGCATTTGCGAAAGTGATCGGCGCGACACCTGCGGAGCTTAGTTGGCGAAAGATCGAATGCGTTTCGATAATCTCGAGCAATGCTTTATTGGGAAATCCCTGTTTATGATAACCGACTGCGGCGGGCGCGTTGATGCCGGTGAGAATCGTCGTTTGACCCGAAGCGCTTTGCGGACGACCTTCGATGCCGAGCCGCGGATCTGTCGGCACGACGATCGAATCTAGAAATGTTTCCGCGGGTTCGTTTTGAAAGACTGCGAGCGGCGCGGCGTGCGACAGGTTGTCGAGAGGATTGTGTGGACCGCGTGTGCCGATGCCCAGTCCGTCGATGAAGAACAGCAGGACCGAAGCGTCACTCGTCATCATGCAGCAGGCCACGCTCGCGATAGAGATTCAGCTTGTTGTGCAGCGTCTTGAGGCTGATGCCCAGCAACTCCGCCGCGCGCGTCTTGTTGTTCTTCGTCTTCTGCAACGTGCGCATGATCATCTGCCGTTCGACCTCTTCGAGCGGCGTGCCGACCGGCAACGTTAACGTGTCTTCATTGCGCAAGCGCTCGCGTTGTTCGATCGGATACGGCGCAAAGTGATGGCGTTCGATCTGTTCGCCGGAACAAATGATCACCGCGCGCTCGATGACGTTGCGCAGTTCGCGAATGTTGCCGGGCCAGTTGTGAAACTGTAGCGCTTCGACGGCGGCGCGGCTGAGAAAGCGCGCGGGCCGGCCGTGTTTCTCGGCGAGTTGCGTGACGAGATGTTGGGCCAGCAGGGGCAGATCTTCTTTGCGTTCGCCGAGTGGCGGCAGATGTATGCCGAAGACGTTGAGACGATAGAGCAGATCGCTGCGGAGTTTGCCCTCGGCGACTGCCTGTTGCGGCGGACGATTCGTCGCGGCGAGCAAACGCACGTCGACGCCGATCTCTTTGCGGCTGCCGAGGCGTCGCACCGCACGTTCTTCAATGACGCGCAAGAGCTTTGCTTGCAGCAGCGCGGGCATCTCGCCGATCTCGTCGAGCAGCAGCGTACCGGTGTCGGCGAGTTCGAAACAACCCTGGCGGCGTGAAGCCGCGCCGGTGAACGCGCCTTTTTCATGACCGAAGAGCTCGGACTCCATCAACGTTTCGGGAATCGCGGAGCAGTTGATGGCGACGAATGGTCTATCGCGGCGCGGGCTCATCTGGTGAATGGTGCGCGCGACGAGTTCTTTGCCCGTGCCTGACTCGCCGGTGATCAGGACCGAAGCGGATGACGGCGCGACCTGTTCGATGAGGGTGTATATCTTGCGGATCGATTCGGATGCGCCGACGAGTTCACCGAACGCGCCGCGCTCCTGTAACTGGCGCCGCAGCAGCTCGTTCTCTCGTTTTGCTTCTTCTAGTTCGGTGGTCGAGTCGAGGGTCGAAGACATCGAGGGTCAGTTTAGCATATCGCTTGAGTAATGTTCGGCGATTGCTTTGGCGAGGTCTTTTGCGGTGGATTGAGCCGGTTGGATCAGGACTTTCAATCCATATTCCCCCGCGGTCGCGGCTGTAATATCACCGATACAAGCGATCGCGACGCCGGACAGGATCTTGCTCAGGTCGTGAGTATCGAAGAGTAGCGCGAGGTTTTTGACGGTTGAAGAACTCGTGAAGGCGATGCAGTCGGCGCTGCCGGCGAGCATCGCGCTCAGCCGTCCACGATCGAGATCTTCGGGGACGACGGTGCGGTAAGCAGTGACTACGTCGACGCGCGCGCCGGCGTCTTCGAGCGCCTTTGGCAAGTAGTCGCGGCCGACTGCCGCGCGCGGCAGCAGAATGTTTAGTCCCCCAAGGTTTTCATTGCCGCCGACAAATTCACTCAGCGCGGCAAACACGCCTTCGGCTTTCGCGTGTGCGGGAATGACATCGACGTGTACGTGCGCGTCCCGGAGTTTGTCTGCCGAGGCTTGCCCGATCGCGCAGACTTTGATCTCATCAAGATCTTCGGCTTTCACGCCGCGGTAGTTCAATCGACGCAGAAAAAACTCGATCGCATTTGCGCTGGTGAAGATCAGCCAGTCGTAACCGTAAAGATGATCGATAGCTTCGTCGAGACGTTCGTAACTCTCCGGCTCAGCGATCTCGATGGTGGGACAAACGATCACCTTCGCGCCGTAGTTTTCAAGCTCCTTCACGAACTCGGCTGCTTGCGCCGCTGCGCGCGTTACTACAACCGTCCGACCTGCGAGCGGTTTGGACTGCTCCCCAGCGAGCGGTTTAGGCATTTAAAAGATCCCCGGCCCCCTGTTCGAGTAATTGCTGAGCGAGTTGAGAGCCGATCTGTTCTGGATCATTTGCGCTGCCCGAAGTGCGGTTCCGCAAAATCTCCTTCCCATCGGCCTTAGCCACCAAGCCCTCGAGTGTCAACACTTCATCGTCAACCACAGCGTGCCCAGCGATCGGAAACTGACACCCACCACCAAGCCCCCGCAGAAACGCACGCTCCGCACGACACGCAAGCTCCGTCGCCCGATGATTGAGCTTGCTCGTTGCAGTCACAGCAACTTCATCATCCGCTCGCGTCTCGATCGCAATCGCACCTTGCCCAACCGCCGGCAAGATCTCATCAATCGCAACAGCCGCACTAATACGATCCCGCAACCCGAGCCGAATCAAACCAGCCGACGCGAGTATCAACGCATCGTACTGTCCCTCATCGAGCTTCCGCACACGCGTATCAACATTCCCGCGCAAGTCTTTAACGACGAGATCGTCACGCAACGCTTTGAGCTGCGAGAGTCTCCTCTGACTCGACGTGCCAACGACAGCTCCATCCGGCAGTTCGTGCAGAGATCCGATATCCGAATATTTTCTCAATACGAGCGCATCGCGCGGATCTTCACGCTCGCAAATCGCGCTGATCGCCAAGCCCTCGGGAACGATCGTCGGCAAGTCTTTTAGCGAATGAACCGCAACATCGATACGCTTGTCGAGCAACGCCTCTTCCAGTTCTTTCGTGAACACACCTTTGCCGCCGATCACCGAGAGCGGATCGTTCTTCACGTCGCCGGTGGTCTTGATGATCTCGATGTTAACTTCG
>DASXXL010000048.1:0-9356 GCA_036503085.1 Pyrinomonadaceae bacterium
CCGTGCAGGCGAGACGCCTGCGGTCCCACGCCAAACAATCTGTTGAGTCTCACGATTTTTGCCTCGTAGAACTCTTTTGTGTACTCTGGTGGCCTTACTGGGAGTAAAAATCATGGCCACCCCCTCAATCTCAAGACATCGACACGTCTCACACAAAGCAAGTTCGTTCACCGAATCCGTCATTCGCGAAATGACGCGCGAAGCGATGAAGCACGGCGCGGTGAACCTCTCGCAGGGCTTTCCCGATTTCTCCGCGCCCGAAGACATCAAGCGCAAAGCGATGGAAGCGATCGCCGCGGACGTCAATCAATACGCGATCACGTGGGGCGCGAAAGATTTTCGCGACGCAATCGCGCAGAAGACGCGCTGGTATCTCGGACTCGACATCGATCCGGAAACGGAAGTCACGGTCACGTGCGGTTCTACCGAGGGCATGATCGCGGCGATGATGTCGACCGTCGATCCCGGCGAGGAAGTGATCGTCTTCGAACCGTTTTACGAAAACTATGCGCCGGACGCGATTCTCTCCGACGCACGCCCGCGACACGTGCCTTTGCGCGCGCCCGACTGGAGCTTCGATCGCGAGGAACTGCGGCGCACGTTCAATCACAACACGAAAGCCATTATCGTCTGCAATCCCAACAACCCGACTGGCAAAGTTTTCACACAAGAAGAGATGGAATTCATCGGCGAACTTTGCCAGGAGTTTGACGCGCTCTGCTTCACCGACGAGATCTACGAGCACATTCTTTATCCACGCGAAGGCGCTGACATCCGGCACATCTCGATGGCCCAGATCGACGGCATGCGCGAGCGAACAGTGATCGTTAACTCGATGTCGAAGACATATTCAGTGACGGGTTGGCGTGTGGGTTATTGCATCGCGCCACCGGAGATCACGAGCGGCATTCGCAAGGTCCACGATTTTCTGACGGTCGGTGCGGCGGCGCCGTTGCAGTCGGCGGGAGCATATGCGTTGTCGCTGCCGCAGGAGTATTACGACAAGCTGCAGATAGAGTATCGCGCGCGGCGGGATCTGTTGTTGCCGGTGCTGGAGGATGCGGGGTTTAAGACGTTCCTGCCCGACGGCGCTTACTACATCATGACCGACATCTCGGCGTTTGGCTTCAACGACGACGTCGAGTTTACGAAGCATCTGATTCGCGAGGTGGGCGTTGCGTGCGTGCCGGGTTCGAGTTTCTACAGCGTGCCGTCGTTGGGCCACCAGCAGGTGCGGTTCTGTTACTGCAAGAAGGACGAGACGCTGCACGCAGCCGCGGAGCGATTGTCGAAACTGAAGTCACGCCTCTAATGAAACGCGCCCTAACCGTCTGTCTTTTTCTTTTGTGTTTGTCTGTGGTGGTTGGGGCGCAACAGCTCCCCGACCCTGAATTCAACACCAACGTCGCAAATCCCGCTTACACCAAAAGCGAACCGCGCGTTCTCTTCGACGAAGCGCACCACAACTTCCACACGATCGATGGTCGTTATAAACCGTTCGCAGATCTGCTGCGCAACGACGGCTACCGCGTCGTCCGCAATCGCCAACCGTTCAGCAAAGAAACTCTGAACAGTTTCAAAGTGCTCGTGATCGCAAACGCGCTCGGTGCTGAAGAGATGGACGACAACGGCGCCGACGCGTCCGCTTTCACTGAAGAAGAATGCCAAGCCGTGCAAGACTGGGTTAAGAACGGCGGCTCATTGTTGCTCATCGCTGATCACGCGCCCTTCGGCGGCGCTGCCGAGTCACTCGCCAAGCGTTTCGACGTCGATATGAGCAAAGGCTTCACATACGACCCGGCAAATTCAGTCGTAGGCAATGCCTCGGTCCTCATTTTCTCCCGCGACAACAAACTGCTCGCGACGCATCCGATCACCGAGGGTCGCGATGAAAAGGAGCGCATCAATCGCGTGGAGAGTTTCACTGGACAATCGTTGAAAGGCCCGGCGGACGGCGTCGCGATTCTCAAGCTCGCCGACACAGCGAAGGACAGTCCCGATCAAAACACTGACGCGTCGGTTTCCGCCGCGGGACGCGCGGAAGCGTTAGCGTTCAAGTTCGGCAAAGGCCGAGTCGTGGTCCAGGGCGAAGCGGCAATGCTCTCCGCGCAAATCTCCGGACCGGAGAAATCCAAGATGGGTATGAACGTGCCGGGAAACGACAACAAGCAATACGCGCTAAACGTGATGCACTGGCTTTCGGGCCTGTTGAAAGAGAAGTAAGCGGTCGATGGCCTGGGATCGAAAGCGGCAGGTGATCTGGATTATCGGCGGGCTGGTAATGGGAACTTACATCGCCTACTCTGACTCGCTGGATGAAAATGGAAAGTTCGGCGTCCGCTTCTTCATCTTCCTCGAAGCGGTGATCCTGCTCATCATGGGCGTGCTTTTTTATTTGTACTCACGCAAGGCAAAGTAAAACCATCCACAGATTACGCAGATTGACCAAAGCTGGTTAAAGGAATCTGTGTAATCTGTGGATGGCTTTAGTTCGGCTGCTGCATCGACTTCGAGCGAACAGTGATCCCGTCGTTGCCCAACACGAGCAACGCGCGCGCCTGGCCGAACGGCGCATTCGACGGCACGTAAGAAAGCACGTAACGATTTTTCCGCAACTCATCGCAGATCGCCTTCGCCGCTACTGAAGGCTCGTCGATCGGAAACGTTTTTCCGCCTGTTCCTTCCACGAGTTTGTCGATCACGACTTTCGGCTTCGGCACGTCGCGCCGGATCGCGCCGCGCGTTCGATCGACCGCCTGCACTGCGTAAACGGTGATGTTCTCCGCCTGCAACTCCGCGAGCGTTTGCTCGAAGGTCGCTTTGCTGCCGCGGTCCAACCCGTCGCTGATCACGACGATGATTCGCTTCTGACTCGGTAACGGCCGGAGCGCTTCCTCAACCACCGCCCGAATCGCGTCGAACAAAAACGGCTGGCCTTTTTTCCGAAACAGCTTCAACGACTTCTCGATCGATTTCGCGTCATCAGTCCAATCGGAAACGATCTCCGCCTGCTCGTCGTAGCCGACGATCAGCAGCTTGTCGCCTTCATAAATCTCGTAAGCGAACTCGCGCGCGGCCTGTTCGAGTTTTTCCACGTCCGCGCGAATCGTCAGCGAGTTATCGACCAAAAGCACGATCTTCGCGGGCGATGGATCGGGCGTGAAATTGCGGATCGATTGTTCGACGCCGTTGTCGTAAACCGAAACTTCTTTGCTGGTGACTGGTGTTTCGCGATTGTCGTCGCGGCGAGCAATCACGCCTACCTGCACGCCGCCCTCGGCAGTTGCGTGTGGCCGAACGCCGGATTGGGCCATGCTGGATTGGACGATCACAGTCACGGCCACAAGGGCAAACACGGTCGCAGTAGTGATGATGATCTGAGTACTTCGCGAGCGCATTCTTTACTTCAACGACAGCCTTCAATCGCCGCTGGTCTTCGGAGTTGAGGTCTTCTCCGCAGTTTTCTTCGCCGGGGAACTTTCTTTTGGAGCTTTCTTTTCCGTTTTTTCCGTCTTCGTCTCAGACGACGCCTCGGAGTCCTTCGTTGCCTTACCCTTTCCCGCGTAGTCGGTGACGTACCAACCCGAGCCCTTGAACTGAATCGCGGGCGCGGAGATCCGTTTCTCGAGGCGGCCGCCGCATTTCGGACACTTCGTCAATGGCTTGTCGCTCACCTTCTGAAAGGCTTCCGTATGCGCTTTACACTTGCGACATTCGTATTCATAAATCGGCATACTCGGATTATACGAACAAAGGCAATACGGTACTACTGGGACCGCAGGCGTCTCGCCTGCAAGGCTGCTATTACGGCGCTGCCGTGCGGTGCAGGCGAGACGCCTGCGGTCCCAGGTCTGCGATCCAAGCCTGCTTTGCAACTTCCCGCAGCCTTCGTCTATGCTCTCTCGCGAAGCATGTCTAACACCGCTCAATCGCTTTCGCTCGAACGCAAGATCAAAATGCACGAGGCGCGCGAGGGCATCATCAACCGCCTCGCGATGACCCTACCAAACGCTATCAATCTCGACCGCTTTCTGACGGTCATCGTGTCGGAGCTCGGCCGCATGATGAACGTCGATCGATGCGATGTGATTCAGTTGAAGTCGGCGAGCGAGTTGCGCATCAGTCATGAATGGCGCGCGTCGAGCGACGTGCCTTCGAGTTTGGGAACCGTTATTCCGCTCGATCTGAAACAACTCTCCGACCACGTCGATCTGCACGAACCGATTCGTCTCGACGACATTTCCGCCGCCGGTCTCGATCAAAAGGTTCGCTTTCTCGCTGAAAGCCTCGGCACGCGTTCGTTGCTCGTAGTGCCGGTGGTGCTCGGCGACGACGTGCTCGGACTTGTCGGCTTACACACGACGCGCACGCCGCGCGAGTGGCTCGACGATGAGGTTTCATTTCTGCAGTCGATCGCCGGCCAACTCGCGATTGGTTACCAGTACACGCGGCTTTACACCGACAAAGAACGCGAAGCGGAAACGAAGCGCGCGCTGCTGTCGATTGCGAATGCGTTGAATGCGCGTTCGGATTTTCGCGAGGTGTCGGGGCTTGTTCTGGAACGCGCGATCGCCCTTCTGGGCGCCGATTATTCGGCGTTGGGCGTGCTCGATCCGGCGGCGAGTCGCATCAGTTTGGCGGCGTTCAAGGCCGCGCCGCACGCGACGACCGATTCGATTCAGGGTTTGTTTGACGCGCACGGGCAGTCGTTGGATGTGACTGCGTTTCCGGCGATGGTTGAAGTGCTCGCGCAGGGAAAGACGCTGCGGCTGCTCGAAACCGATCTGCCGTTTCCGATCCGGCTGCTGTTCAATTCGGTGCTCGGCGGGCGCGCCGCGCTCGTCGCGCCGGTGCGAGTCGGCGGACAGACGTTTGGTTTGCTTGGCCTGGTTTGGAGTGAAAGCCGCGCCGGTTTTGACGATCATGAAGTCGCGCTTGTCGAAGGCATCGCCGATCAAATCGGCACCGCGCTCGAACGCGATCAGTTGTCGGCCGAGATCATGCACCTGCGCAGCGCGTTGCACGAGCGTTACGGCGAGGAGCGCATCATCGGCCAGACGCCGGCGATTCGACGCGCGATCGAGCTCGCTTTGAGCGTCGCTGACACGCAGACGACGGTTTTGATCGAAGGCGAGTCGGGCACCGGCAAAGAACTGCTCGCGAACCTGATTCACTTCAATTCCGGCCGCGAGGATCAGCCGTACGTGAAGTTAAACTGCGGCGCGATTCCGGAGACGTTGCTGGAGTCGGAACTTTTTGGCCACGAGAAGGGCGCGTTTACCGATGCACGCGCGCTGCGGCGCGGAAGGTTTGAAGAAGCGAACCGAGGGACGTTGTTTCTGGATGAAGTCGGCGAGATGAGCTTGTCGGCGCAGGTTCGATTGCTGCGTGTGTTGCAGGACGGAGAATTCACGCGTGTCGGTGGCAGCGAAGTGATCAAGACTGACGTACGCGTGGTCGCGGCGTCGAATGTTGATTTAAAGCGCGCGGTTGAACTCGGAACGTTTCGGCAGGATCTGTTTTATCGTCTGTCAGTGTTTCCGATCATGTTGCCGCCGTTGCGCGAACGGCCTGATGACATTCACCCGCTCGTGATCCACTTCATCGAGCATTACAAACAGAAGACCGGCCGCTTCATCTCGGGCATTTCAAAGGACGCGTTGCAGGCTTTGATCACTTACGAATGGCCGGGCAATGTGCGTGAGCTCGAAAACGCAATCGAGCGCGCGGTGATCATCGCTTCCGGCCGCCAGATCGAGTTGGAAGACTTGCCCGAAGCGATCAGCAAGATTTCGCTGCGCCAGCGCGACCGCGTCAAAGTCGAACGCGCGAAGGCCGCGAGTGAAGGCCGCACGACGACGTTGGAAGTGACAGTGCCGTCGTCAATGGAAGAGATCGAACGCCTCGCCATCGAAGCCACGCTTGACTACACCGAAGGTGACAAATCGCACGCCGCTCGCGCCCTCGGCATCGGCCGCAAGACGCTCTATCGCAAGCTGGAGCAGTATAACGGCAAGGAATAGATTGTCGATTTTCAATTGCCGATTGTTAAGGTCAGCAGCAAACTTTCGAGTTGAACGGTTGAACGGTCCAATCGGCAATTGGCAATCGAAAATCGGCAATGTTATAGTCCAACGCCTTAATTCTTTAGGAAAGGACCCATTGAAATGGGATACGAAGAATATCGGAAAGAGGGCGGTGACAGCGTCTCTACCCGTTTAACTTACCTGCTCATCGGCGGCGGTATCGGCGCCATTCTGGCGCTGTTGTTTGCGCCCAAGTCCGGCCAGGAGTTGCGCGGCGACATCGCTGACGCGACGCGCAAAGGCATCGACCGTTCCCGCGAAGCAGCGCAGCAACTCGGCGATCGGGCCGGCGAATACTACGAAGCGACCCGCGCCCGTGCTGGTGAGCTTTACACGCAGGCAGCCGAGCGCGTAGGTGAAGTGGCCCAAAACGCGCGCGATGCAGCGGCGCGGCAAAGCGGAACCGTCTCGGCCGCGATCGAGGCCGGCAAGAAGGCTTACCAGGAAGAGAAGCGGAAGACCGAAATGTCGGGCCGCATCGAAGCCTCGCCGAACTACGGAGAAAAGTCGAACTAAAGGAATTGTCGATTGCCAATTGCCAATTGCCGATTGCGCCACTCGCGATGCGAAGCGGCGACGGTAACGAAGAGCAAATTGGCAATCGGAAATCGAAAATCGGCAATGACTAGTCTCGCGTTACAGATGAGCACGAATGACCCGATGTTCTGGGTCATGGTTGTCGTGGCTTTGTCGTTTATCGTGATCGCGATCGCCATGGTGGCGATCGCGGTTTTCGTTAACCGCGCGGTCAAGACTGTCGGCCGCGTGGAAGAGAAGCTCGAACCGCTGATGGAACGCGTTAATGCCATGAGCGAACAAGGCCAGCAAATCGCCGTGCAAGGTAAGTTGATTGCCGAGCAGTTCACTGCTGTCTCGGGTCATCTTTCCACGGCGACGATGCACTTCTCGGAATCGCTCGCGATCATCAAAGGCGAGGTTGCCGAGTTGAAGGCGCTCGTGAGCAACACGGCGGTCGAGGCGCGTGACAAGGTCGAGCTCGTGAGCCGTACGATCGATCGCACGCACAAGCAGGTGGCGCTGACGACTGACTTTGTGCAGTCGAAGGTGATAGAGCCGGCGCGCGAGCTGGCCGCGATTATGGCGGGCTTCCGCCGCGGCCTCGAGGTTCTCGTAGCGCCGATGCCGAAGCCCGTTAATCAGACGTACGGAGAGGATGAGATGTTTATCGGTTGAGCAACGCCATAACGGCTCGCAGGAACCCGAACCATCGCATCCTCGGTGGTTCGGGTTTTTCATTTGAGACAAGGTTGACAGGGTTAACAGGATTTCAAGTCTTGTGAATCATGTAATCCTGTCTAACGTGTTAGTATTTATGACTTACGCCTATGTCCACAGAAACGCCGCTCGATCTCAAGAAGACCGTTAACCTGCCGCAGACCGGCTTCTCGCAAAAAGCCAACCTGACGCAAAGCGAACCCGCTCGTTTGCAGAAGTGGGCGGAGCTCGATCTTTACCGGCTGATCCGCCGCTCGCGCGCCGGCCGCGACAAGTTTATCCTGCACGATGGTCCACCTTACGCCAACGCCGACATCCACCTCGGCACGGCAATGAACAAGATTCTCAAAGACTTCATCGTGAAGTCGCGCAACATGATGGGCTTCGACGCGCCTTACGTGCCGGGCTACGACTGCCACGGGCTGCCGATCGAGCAACACGTTGAGCGCGCGCTACAGAAGAAAGGCAAGAAGAAGAGCGACCTGAGCATCGAGAGTTTTCGCCGCGCCTGTCGCGAGCACGCGCTGAACGCGCTGAAGAGCCAGACGCGCGACTTCAAACGGCTTGGCATTCTCGGCGAGTGGGACGATCCGTATCTGACGATGTCGAACCACTACGAAGCCGAGACCGCGCGCATGTTTGGTCGCTTCGTCGAGCGTGGCTATGTCTACAAAGGCGCGCGCCCGGTTTATTGGTGCATCGTCGATCAGACCGCGCTGGCCGAAGCGGAAGTTGAGTATCACCAGCACACGAGCCCGTCCGTTTACGTGAAGTTTCCGCTTTCCGAGGAATCCCCTGAATCGAAGACTTTCAAACGCGAACTTCTGGGTGACAAGGACGACCCGCGCAAGATCTTTTTCCTGATCTGGACGACCACTCCCTGGACTCTTCCAGCGAACCTCGGCATCGCTGTTCACCCGGACTTCGAGTACGTGGGGATCGAACACGGCGACGAGGTCTACATCGTCGCGAAGGAGTTGGCGGCTGACGTGGTTCTGAAGTGCGGGCTGGGGATACCACAGACCGGCGGCGACGGTTCGACCAGAGCGTTCAGCTTTCTTGGTCCGTTCAGCGGCTCCCGGCTTGATCGGCTCGAAGCGCGCCATGCCTGGCTCGACCGCCCCTCGTTGCTCATGCTTGGTGAACACGTCACGCTTGGCGGCGAGGCGGATGCAGAAACTGAATTGGATGTGCGAGACGCGCGCGAAAAGAAGGCGACGAGCAAGGCAGGTACAGGTCTGGTCCACACCGCGCCGGGTCACGGTCATGACGACTTCGTTATCGGCAAACGTTACGGTCTCGACATCTACTGCCCCGTGGATAACGCGGGCCGCTTCACGCCCGACGTCGAACACTTCTCCGGAATGCGCGTGTTTGAAGCGAATGATGCGATTGTCGAGTTCATGCGCGAAAAGGGCGTGCTGCTGTTCAGCGAGAAGTACGAGCATCGCTACCCGCACTGCTGGCGTTGCAAAAACCCGGTGATCTTTCGCGCGACCCCGCAGTGGTTCATCGCGATGGACGATAACGAAACCGTCGCTGATTCCTCGAGCGCGCGACGTTCGCTGCGCGAAGGAGCACTCGACGAAACCGAGCATCGCGTCAACTGGATCCCGGCGTGGGGCCGCGATCGCATGCGCAACATGCTCAAAGGTCGGCCCGATTGGTGCGTGTCGCGCCAGCGCGTCTGGGGTGTTTCGATTCCGGTGTTCTACTGCGAGAAGTGCAACGAAGCCGTCGCCGAACCGGCGGTGATCAATCACGTCGCCGACATTTTCGAAAAGGAATCAGGCGATGCGTGGTACACGCGCAGCGCGAAGGAATTGCTGCCCGAAGGTTATGTTTGCAAAGGCTGCGGCGCCACCGAGTGGATCAAAGAGACTGACATTCTCGACGTCTGGTTTGACAGTGGTACGTCGTCCGTTGCCGTGCTCGAGAATCCGCGGCGCGAAGAGCTGCGCTGGCCTGCGGACGTTTACATCGAAGGCGGCGATCAGTTTCGCGGCTGGTTTAATTCGTCGTTGATGATCGGCG
>DASXXL010000049.1:0-2698 GCA_036503085.1 Pyrinomonadaceae bacterium
CGTCAGAGTAATCGATTCACACACGGCGGGTGAGCCCACGCGCGTCGTGATCAGCGGCGGGCCCGATCTCGGCTACGATTCGCTGGCCGAGCGGCTCGTGCGTTTCCGGAACGAACACGACGATTTTCGTTCCGCGGTGATCAATGAACCGCGCGGTTCGGATGCGCTTGTCGGCGCGCTTTTATGTGCGCCGGTGGACGACACGTGTGTAACCGGCGTGCTCTATTTCAACAACGTGGCGTATCTCGGGATGTGCGGCCACGGGACGATCGGCGTGATGGCTACACTCGCCCATCTCGGGCGCATTGAGCCGGGCACGCATCGCATCGAGACGCCGGTCGGTGTGGTCGTCGCGCACCTTTATGAAAACGGCGAAGTCGAGATTGCAAACGTGCCGAGCTATCGGTATCGCGCGGGCGTGACGGTGCTCGTGCCCGGCATCGGTTCGGTTACGGGGGATGTTGCGTGGGGCGGCAACTGGTTCTTTCTCGTCAACGATCACGGCCAACAGCTAACGCTCGACAATCTCGAAACGCTGACTGATTTCACGTCGCGTGTTCGCGATACGTTGACGCAGGAAGGGATTACCGGCGACGACGGACACGAGATCGATCACGTCGAGCTGTTTGGACCATCGTCTATCGACGGGCTCGATAGTCGTAACTTCGTGCTGTGCCCGGGCCGAGCGTACGACCGTTCGCCGTGCGGCACCGGCACGAGTGCGAAGCTGGCGTGTTTGTTTGCCGACGGCAAACTGCGCGAGGGTGAGGTGTGGCGGCAGGAAAGTATTGTCGGCAGCATTTTCGAGGGCAGTGTTTCGGTTGTTGACGGCAAGGTTCAGCCGCACATTCGCGGCTCAGCGTTTGTGACTGCTGAGTCTGACTTGATACTCGATCCGCGCGATCCGTTCTGCATGGGCATCCGTTGATGAGCGCCAACGCTTTCGACGTCGTAGTGATTGGTGGAGGGATTGTGGGGGCCGCGTGTGCGCTGGAGTGTGTCGCGGCGAAGTTGCAGGTTGCGATTGTCGAGGCGCGGATGGTTGGCGGCGGCGCGACCGCTGCGGGCATGGGCCACCTGGTCGTGATGGACGACTCCGAAGCGCAGTTTGCGTTGACGCGTTATTCGCAGACGCTGTGGGCCGAGTTGAGTGAAGAGTTGCCGCGCGAGGTGGAGCACGATGCGTGCGGCACGATCTGGGTTGCGGCTGATGACGCGGAAATGGAAGAGGTGTTTCGGAAGCAGAGGTTTTACTCGGAGCGTGGTGTAGCAGTCCAGGTGTTGGATGAGCACGCGCTTGCGGAGGCAGAGCCGAATTTGCGACGCGGGTTGGTGGGTGGATTGCGTGTGCCGGACGACAGCGTGATCTATCCGCCGTGTGCGGCGCAGTTTTTTGTTGAGCGGGCGGTCGCACGTGGGGCGAAGTTGTTTGTGGGGCAGCCGGTTGAAGCGGTGACGCGTGATGGAGTTCGGTTGCGTGACGGATCGACGATCCCGGCGGGGCTTATAGTTAATGCGGCGGGGAGTTGGTCGCCGCAGTTGATGCCGGAGCTGAATGTGCGGAAGCGAAAGGGACATCTGGTGATCACGGATCGCTATCCCCGGTTTTTGCGGCATCAGCTTGTTGAGCTTGGTTATTTGAAGAGTGCGCACTCAGTGACGGCGGATTCGGTGGCGTTCAATATTCAGCCAAGGACGACGGGGCAATTGTTGATTGGTTCGTCGCGGCAGTATGGCGCCGAGGACACTCGCTGCGACGCCTCCATCGTTTCACGAATGTTGGCGCGTGCGATTGATTACTTACCCGCGCTCGGAAAACTTTCCGCGTTGCGCGCGTGGACGGGCTTTCGTGCGGCGACGCCAGACAAGCTGCCGCTGATTGGACCAGCGATATCACAAGCCGCACACAAACGGCTTTATCTTGCGACGGGACACGAAGGACTCGGTATCACCACCTCGCTCGGCACGGCGAAACTGCTCGTCGATCAAATTATGAGCCGTTCGTCTGCGATTCCAATCCAACCCTATCTGCCTTCGCGAATGGCGTCTGAGACTACTGCCCGTGCCTGAGTTCATCACACTCCGAGTCAATGATGTTGCGGTTAGCGTACCCGTTGGAAGCATGGTGACAGCCGCAGTGCTCGAAGCAGGCACAACATCGTTTCGACGCTCAGTGACTGGCGAGCCACGCGGACCATTGTGTGGCATGGGGATCTGCTTCGAATGTCGGGTGACGATCGACGGCGTGGCGCACGTACGCAGTTGTCAAACCCTTTGCGAGAACGGCATGGACGTGCGCACGGATGAGTAGCGCGCCGGCTTCTCATGATGTTGTCGTTATCGGCGCAGGACCGGCGGGACTCGCAGCAGCGTGGCGCGCTGCTCAACAAAAACTGAGTGTCGCTGTTGTTGACGACAACCCAAGTGCGGGCGGACAGATCTGGCGCGGCGAACAGAGCGAAACGACCTCGGGGGAAGCGCAGGCTTGGTTTCAGCGGATTAAATCCGCAAACATCCGTCTGATCCCCGGTACCCGGATCTTTCAACAAGTGGAACCAGGAATCTTGCTGGCCGAAACAACCGCAGGCGCGATCGAGTTGCGCTACAAAGAACTGATTCTCGCAACTGGCGCTCGCGAACGTTTTCTCCCGTTTCCCGGTTGGACGTTGCCGAACGTAATGGGCGCGGGCGGTCTGCA
>DASXXL010000050.1:0-4462 GCA_036503085.1 Pyrinomonadaceae bacterium
CCGAAAGTTGCTATCGTCGCCTCCATGCGCAAACTGCTGACCATTCTTAATGTCATGGTCAAAACTCAAACATCGTGGAGGACTGCTCAATCCGCTTGACTTACGACACAGTTGCTCTGTGGTTCACTATTTCCCAGCAAAAACAACCACAGAGACACAGAGAACACGGAGATTCACAGAGAAATCAGTTCGGCAAGAGACTTTTCGGGCAAAGCCACCGCATTCCACTACAGAGCCGGCCGCACGCATCAGCGAACGGCGAACATCTGGGCAGGTACTGCTCGAGGAACGGACGTAACCGGGCATGCTTTATAGAAGGTCTTGCCGCGTCCTTCTTAGTTACGCCTATCGTGTGGAATCGATGGTAGCACGACGCGAAAAGTCGTACCAGCGCCTTCGACTGATTGCACGTCGATCGAGCCGCCGCTGGCGCGAATCACTTCGCGACAGGTGTAAAGTCCGAGGCCGATACCGTTCTTTTTGGTGGTGGAAAACGGGCGGAAAAGCCGGTTATTGATGAAGGTTTGCGTCATGCCTGGCCCAGTGTCGCTGACGGCGAACGAGGGCGCGCCGTTCGCGTCTGGTCCAGCTTCGACGATCAGCGTGCCGCTCTTGTCTCCCATTGCTTCGAGCGCGTTGAGGATCAGGTTTTCGATCACTTCCTCGACGCGCGTGGCGTCGGCGAGCGCGTAAAGATTTGCGGGAAGCTTGGTTTGAACGGTGTGCTTGCCGCGCATCGGTTCGGCCGTCATCGCGATGACGCGTTTGAGAATCGGCACGAGATCGGTCTTGATCGGCCGCTTGTGTTCGCCGCTCAGGCTGCTGACCGGCCGGCTCAGACGCGCGACGATCGCTTTGAGTTTGTCGGTCGCGTTCGTGAGGCCTTTCATCGCGTCGATACGAAACTGTTCGTTGTCGAAGTGACGCTCCATGTTGCTGACCGTCAACGACAAGCCTTCGATCGCGTTCTTGAGATCGTGAGTGAGGATGGCCGAGAGGCGGACGAATGAGTCGAACTGGCGCGACTCTTCTTCGCGGGCGATCTGCGCGCGCAGTTGCGCCGTCATCGCGTTGATATTGTCGGCTATGGGACGCGCGGCGTCACTCGACTGCAACAGGATCTGACGATCGATGTCGCCTTGCGCGATAGCTGAGAGATCTTCTTCGACGCGTGCAATGCCACGCGAACGTGCGCGTACGTGTCGATCGAGCAGAAATGCCGCGAGCGCCGCGAGCAACAGTGCGATCAGACATCCGATAGCGCCCCACACGCGTGCTCGCCAAACAAAACCTCCCGTACTGCGCCACACGGCAACGTTTAAGTTCAGTCGCGGCATTGGTGCTGACGCAGTCACGTCGCCTGACAACTGCGAAGCTGAAGCCGATTGGTAGACCACATTAGCGCTGCGATTCGTTACGCTTATCCGCGGAGCAGACGCGTTGCGATTGGCCGTGCCGTCGAGTGGGCGAGCCGCCGCCGCGAGCACGCGCGGCAGATCCACGATCCCCACGACCGCACCTTCGTTTCCGAGACCGTTGGAGGCGTGGATTGGCGTGGCGAACTCGAGACTCATATTGGACGAGCCTTCGTCCAGGAACCGTTCGAGCAGCACGTTTCCCTGAGTTGTCCAGACGCTTTCATTGGGCGACGGTGGAGAATCGCCGGTGGACCAGTGTGGCTTGCGAGCGGCGTCGTACACTACCAGGCTTTTGAAAAAGCGATGATCCAGCACGCCGACGATCAGTGCCGGCTGATTCGACGCGTCTGTGTTCGGTGAGCCAAGTTGCAGCACCTGCTTTCCTTGTGCGTCCAGCAGTTGATCGACGGCCGCGGTGAAAGAGTTCAGATCGTTTTGCACGATCGTGTTGACAGCGTCGTTGACGGAGCGGGTCGCGTTCCAGTAGTTGAGTGCCGCCAGAAGTAAAAGTGGCACGGCGCAGATTAGGAAATAGGTGAGAAAGGGTTTGCGCATTGCCGATTTTCAATTGCCGATCGCCGATTTAGAAGTCGAAGCGTAACCAGCAAATCGGCAATTGGCAATCGACAATCGGCAATGCCTAAACAGCTTTTCGGCCAAACTCCGCCAGCAGCGGCGCGAGTGTTTCGATGATCCGTGCGTGCGCGGCGCCATTGCTCGCGACAAGACCATTGCGATTGTTGACGTCCGGCACGTTGTAATTCAAAGGCTGGCCGAAGAGATCCGTGAGCCGTCCGCCGGCTTCGGTGAGGACCAACTGCGGCGCGCACGTGTCCCACTGTTTCGTGCGTGGCGAGAGATGAATGTAGACGTCACACTGCTGCTCAATTATTAATCCAACCTTGATTCCGACTGATCCGCGTTGGACTTCTTCGCGAAAGTTGAAACGCTCGACGACCTTATTCATGCGCGGACTGCGATGCGATCGACTCGCGGCCAGGCGCATGTCAGCAAAAGTTTTTCGATCCGAAACATGAACTCGCTCGGGTTCAGCTTGCGGCCGCTCGATCCACGTTCCGCAGTCGACAACTGCGCGGTACAACGTGTCCGCGAGCGGCAGGTAAACCACCGCGACCACCGGCCCGCCTTCTTCGACGAGACCGATCTGCACAGCGAAGTCGCCGTTGCCGTCGATGAAGCCGTTGGTGCCGTCGAGCGGATCGACCATCCACACGCGCGACTTGCTCAAGCGACGCTCGGTGTCGATCGATTCCTCGGCGAGAATGCCGTCGCTCGGGAACTCTTTCTTCAGCCCGTTGACGATTAGCTCGTTAGCGATGCGATCCGCCTGCGTTACCGGCTCAACGTCGTCAGCGCTCGTCTTGTGCTCGACGTGCAGCGGTTTCTTGTACTGCGCGAGAATCGCCGCGCCCGCCGCCCGCGCCAGCTCGATCGCGATCTTCAGCTCACGCTCCCACTTCGCTCCCCGATCCGTGTTCATCCGTGTCCATCCGTGGCTAAAGATCTCGCCGCCTCACGAACCACCGCTAACGTCTCTTCAAGATCCGCTTTCGTCGTGCGGAAGTTGGTGATGCACGCACGCAGCGCAAACTTCCCGTTTACGGTCGCGTTCGACAGATACGCGCGGCCGCTTTTCTGCACTGCCGCCATAACTCGTTCATTCAAGTTGTCCAACTCGCTTTTAGCCACGTTCCGTGGCGCGTAACGAAAACAACAGATGCTCAACTCAACCGGCGCCAGCAACTCAAAATCTTCCGCGCGTGAAACAAGCTCACCCATATACGCAGCCAGCGAATTGTCCTCGACGATCGCCTCCGCGAATCGCCGTACACCGTAGTAGTTGAGCGTCAACCAAACCTTCAGCGCGCGAAAGCGGCGCGACAGCTCGACGCCATAATCCCAGTAAGCAAACGCGGCGTCTTCCGTCAGACCATGCACCTTGATGTAATCGGCGTCTTCGGTGCTGAACGCGCTCGCCGCCGCAACCGGATCGCGAAACAGCAGACAGCCCGCGTCAACGGGAACGAACAGCCACTTGTGCGGATCGAGCGAAACGGAATCGGCGCGTTCGAGCCCCGCGAACAGCTCAGACTTGCGCTGGTCCAACACTCCCGGCGCGCCGTACGCACCATCAACGTGAAACCAGAGGTCAAACTCCTGTGCGACATCGGCTACCTGATCGAGCGGATCAACCGCGCCCGTGTTCGTCGTCCCCGCACTCGCAACCACACAAAACGGCCTTAATCCGTTTTTCAAATCCGTCTTAATCCGAAGCACCAGTTCGTCGACACGCATTCGCTGCCGCTCATCACACCTGACAACGCGCACCTGATCGCGCCCAAAACCGAGAATGTCCGCTGCCTTCGCGATCGACATGTGCACTTCTTCCGACGCGTAGATCGTCATCGGCGCACCCGCGTTCCACAACCCTTTCCGCGCCGCGTCGACGCCGCCTTTGTGCCGGCTCGCAATCAGCAGCGCGATCATGTTCGCCATCGAACCGCCGCTTGTCAGCAATCCCTTCGCGTTGTCGTCATAACGAATCAACGATCCCAACCAACGCACGACGAGCTGCTCGATCTCCGTTCCCGCCGGTCCGGAACGCCAGCACGTGATGTTTGCGTTGAGCGCGGACGCGATCAGATCGGCGTACGCGCCGATCGGAGTTGATGGTGATGCGATGTAACCGAAGAAACGCGGATGACCGTTGTGCCGGCTCAGGTTCATCACCGTGCGACACTCGTCAATCAATTCTTCGAGCGGGCGGCCTTCCAGCGGCAGCTCGACGTTGATCGCTTCCTTCGTTTTGCCCGCGTAGTTCGGCGCGAGCACGGGTTGTTCGCGGATCGTGGCGAAGTATTCCGAAACGAGCGCCGCCGCGCGCGACGAGATCTCGTCGAGAGCTTCTTGCGAAATATCGAGCGACATGCAGACAAAGTAACAAGTAAAGGAGCTTTTGCACAAAAAGGGATTCTGCTCTGCTTGCCAATTGATTTCTCTGTGCAACCTCCGTGCTCTCTGTG
>DASXXL010000051.1:0-2226 GCA_036503085.1 Pyrinomonadaceae bacterium
AAAACGTATCTCTGAAGGTGTCGCGCCTTTTTGGACCAGGGCTGAGTAACCGCCGATAAAGTCGACACCGACCGCGCCGGCCGCGTCGTCGATCGCGCGCGCGAGTTCGATGACGTCGCCTTTCGCGCCTTCGGTGAGCAGTGAAACAGGCGTGATCGCGATGCGTTTGTTGGCGACGCGAATGCCGAATTCGTCGCCGATCTCGTCGACCATCGGGACGAGACGCGCCGCGACGCGACGAATTTTATCGCTCGCTTTTTGCGCGATGGCGGAGATGGAGTCGCTACTGCAATCGAGCAGGCTGAGACCGAGCGTGACCGTGCGTACGTCGAGATGTTCCATCTCGGTCATGGCGACGGTTTGCAGGATTTCGGCCTGAGTGTATTCCATCCGTTTAGCCGATGACTTTGCTCAGGATCAGCAGGATGAGGAACAGCACAAACACCACCGCCGCGACGAGGATGAAGCGCAGACTCGGATCGTACGCGGCTTGATCGATCACGACGCTCGAGACGTGACGGATTTTTTCGACGCGTTCACGTACGTTGCCCGCGACGCTCGTTGCGCCGGAGTGGTGCACGGCGGGAGTTTGAACAGGAGTGGGATTTTCGGGGACAGGGGCAACAGTAGTTGGGCCGTCGCTAATAGCGGCAGCTTCGGTGACCTTCGCCCCACCGATCTGTTCGCCGCACTGCGGACAAAACGACGCGTTTTGGCGGAGCGAGACTCCACAATGAGAACAGCGTCGGGCAATTTCGGGCTCAGACATAGACGACTGCGAGATTCTACACTGAAAGAACGCCTTTGAATTTTTATACTCGATGCATCGCGTTGAAAAGATCTTCGCGTTGGGCGTAGATGCGCACGCCGAGTTGCTCACCGGCGCGTCGCAACCGCTCTTTTAGTTCTGCCGTGCTTTCGCGCGCGCGCGAAGTGTCGCCGATGATCACCATCGCAAACTTGCCCTGCACCACGGTCTGGTTAATGTCGATGATACTGCAACTCGCCTCGGCGAGGATCTGCGAAACACCCGCCACGATCCCCGGGTGATCCATCCCGAAGACCGAGATGATGATGCGTTCGGAAGAACCTGTCGATGAAACGTTGGTCGAAAGGGGATTAGACGCATTCACCTCACGATAAATGTCCGTGACCAACTGCTCAACCATCTGTTCATCCGCGCCGGGTCCTAAACGCTCGTAAACCGCGCGTGTGATGCGATAGATCAGATCCTCATTGGCCATGGGAGATTAGGTGATTGTCGATTTTCGATTGCCAATTGCCAATTGGAAATGGGCAATCGGCAATGTTCTCAGGGTCTGCCGTTCTCTGGTGCGAGTCTGCGCGCGGCTTCGCGCATCTCGTCTGAAATGGTTTCGTTGATGTCCACGCGATCGACGATGCCGACAACCGCGGCCTCGATCGACATGTCCTGGTTTCCAATCGCCGAGCGCGCGGCTTTGCCGAAAGCGCACATCACCATCTCGCCGGTTCCGGCGCCGAGTCGATCGGCGACGACGACGATGTTTCGCGTCGGTTCTTTATCGAGATCGTAAGGGTGAACGATGAGGAACCGGACACCTTCGAGATCGGGTGTCTTCTTGGTAGACCAGACGGTGCCTACTACTTTCGCCAGGAACATGAACGTTGAACTTTGTACTCAGACCTTCGCAAAAATCTCCGCGGGCTCGCCGATGTCACGCGCTGCGGGGGTGATTATGGTTTTCGCGTTGATGTAGATCTTGTCGCCTTTTTGAATGGCGCGGCGCACGTCGTCTTCGCTGACAAAATCGACCGCCGCCTTGTTGCCGTTCGTTGACGCGACTGCGGGCTTGTTAATCGGCTCGACAATCTTAGGCGGCGGTGGCGGCGCAACCGGCGCGGTGTACATGCTGCCCGCTTCGGCTTCGATCTCCGGTTCCGGTTTCGGCAACGGTGACGAAACAGGCGCAGCGGGCGCTTCGATTCGTTTGCCCGCGAGGAAGCGATCGACTATCGCCGCGATCTCCTGCCGATCAATCTTGCCACCAGCGATTGAAGGCGCGGCAGGCGCTGAAACCGTAGGCTGCGCTTGCGGCGCACTCACCACCGTCTGCACACCAACTGCCGGACGCGCACTCTTCACCGGCCGCGTTTCAAACGCCACGCGCTTGATGTCCATCAAGTGCAACGGCGAGACGTTGTCGGACGTCACGTTGCCACCCCACGAACCACAACCGAGCGTCA
>DASXXL010000052.1:0-7352 GCA_036503085.1 Pyrinomonadaceae bacterium
GTGATCGTGACGAGCGTGCCGTATCACTTGAAACACAAGTCTTAGACTTATTGCGTGTACTTCAAATAGACCGTGCGCGTTTCGGTGTAGAAGTCGAGCGCTTGCGGTCCTTGCTCGCGCATACCGAAGCTCGATTCCTTCGTGCCGCCGAAAGGCAACTGGTATTCGACGCCCGCCGTCGGCAGGTTCACCGTGATCAAGCCCGCTTCGATCTGGTTGATGAATTGATGCACGCGCGTCAGATCTTTCGAGATGATCGACGCTGAGAGTCCGAAGCGCACATCGTTCGCGAGCTTCATCGCTTCTTCGAAGTTATCTGCCGGCATGAGCGCGAGCACCGGGCCAAAAACTTCTTCCTGCGCGATCCGCATCTCGCAATTCACGGCGCTGAAGATTGTCGGCTCGATGAAAAAACCCTTGTCGTAGTTGTCACCCGTCAGGCGCTTGCCGCCGCACAACAACTCCGCGCCTTCACGCTGTGCGATCTCGATGTAATCAAGATCGGTTTTCAGTTGCGCTTCGTCAACGGCCGGACCGATCTGAACGCCCGCTTCGAGACCATTTCCGACTTTCAACTTGCGTGTCTTCTCGACCAGCTTCTGGACCAGCGCTTCGTAAATCGAACGCTCGACGATCGCGCGGCTACACGCGGTGCATTTCTGTCCAGTAGAGAAGAACGCCCCATTGATCAACGTATCCGCGGCGTAGTCGAGATCCGAATCAGCGAGCACGATCGTCGGGTTCTTGCCGCCCATCTCGAGTTGAATGCGAATCTTTCGCGGCGAAACTTTTTCATAAAGCGCGTTGCCGACTGAAGTGGAACCAGTGAACGACACCGCGTTGATTGCCTTGTTGCTCGTCAGCGCATTACCAACTGAACCGCCGCTGCCCGTCACATAATTGATCGCGCCCGGCGGCACGCCCGTTTCGTGTAGCGCTTCGATCAAACGATACGCGCTCAGCGGCGCCAGCGATGCGGGCTTGAGCACGACCGTGTTGCCCGCCACTAGCGCCGGCGCAAGCTTCCACGCCGGAATCGCACTCGGAAAATTCCAGGGTGTGATCAGCGCGACCGTGCCGAGCGGTTTACGAATCGTGTAGCAGACGACGTTCTCGCGTTCCGACGGCACTTGATAGGTGAACTGGCGCGAACCTTCGCCGCCGAAGTAACGAAAGATATTGATCGCGCGCTTCACTTCGCCGAGCGCTTCCGGCAGCGTCTTGCCTTCTTCGCGTGTCATCTCTTCGCCGAGTTGTGGCAGTCTTGCCTCAAGCAGCTCGGCCGCTTTGAACAGATACTCGCCGCGTTTGGTGGCCGGCAGTGCGGCCCACGCTGACTGCGCGTTCGCGGCCGCAGCGCACGCTTCGTTCACGTCATCGGCAGTCGACGATTGAAACAGGCCGACTGTCTCGTCGGTGTTTGCGGGATTGATGTTCGGAAAAGTTTTTCCCGACTTGCTCTCGGTCCATTCACCGTTGATGTAGTT
This sequence comes from Pyrinomonadaceae bacterium, assembly GCA_036503085.1. Lineage (GTDB taxonomy): Bacteria > Acidobacteriota > Blastocatellia > Pyrinomonadales > Pyrinomonadaceae > PSRF01. The sequence continues at coordinate 1,488 of DASXXL010000052.1, forward strand.
CTTGAAAACCTTCATTTGTGCTCCGTTACGGCGCGATTGCGCTCTTCGCAGTGGTCCATGATGCGGTTGCTTGTAGTGCTTCGAACGCGCGCTCGAGCGGGAATGGTTGCGCGATGAGTTGTTCGAAAGGAAATTCCTCGCGATGGCGCGCCAGGAATTCCAGCGCCGCTTTCGTGTGGCGTGGCTCGAAGCCCCACGACCCAGCGACCGTCAATTGTTTTCTCGTGATGACGTGCGGGTTGAACTCGACCGTGCCCGCGTTGCCGTAATGGCCCAACACGAGATAGCGTCCGCCGTCGCGACAAAGCTCGACGCCTTCGACAACGGCAGGCGGGATGCCGACGCATTCCAGAACCACGTCAGCGCCGAAGCCGCCGGTTAACTCGAGCACGCGCGCTTTGCGCTCGGCGACTGAAGTCTTGTCAATGTCGATACAAACATCAGCGCCGAAGCGTTTCGCGATCTCCAGGCGATGAGGTGGACCACCGAGCACGATGGTCTGCGCAGCGCCGCTTGCTTTCGCCACCGCAAGACACGCGAGGCCCACCGGTCCGGAGCCTTGAATGACGACGTTGTCGCCCATGCGGACGCCGATGCGTTCGACGCCGTGAAGCGAAGTGGTCAGAGCGCAACCCGCGCCAACGACAGTTTCCGTCGGCAGCTTGTCGGGAATTTTGAAGATCGCTGTTCCGGGCCGCAGGTAAATGTAGTCAGCATAGCCGCCGAGCAGATGTGGCGCGACGCTGCAATCGTAAGAGATGCCGTAAGCTTTGCGTTTGAGACAGCGCGTGGGCTCGGGTTTGACGCGGCAGTAATAACACTCGCCGCAGTTGATCGACGAACTCCACGCGATGCGATCGCCGGCAGCGAGTGGTTTACCGGACCAGTCGTGCGTGAGACCCTGGCCGATCTCTTCGATCACTCCAACGGTCTCGTGGCCGAGAATCACGGGCAAGGGAATCGGCAGTTGTCCATGCCACAAATGCACGTCGGTGCCGCAGATCCCCGCGAGTTTTACTTTCACGAGCGCCGCGCCGGGTTCGACCGCGGGCAGGGGAAATTCTTTCAATTCGAGCGGCGCTTCGTAATTCGTCAGCACCGCGGCGCGAGACGTTTTCAAACGCATCCTCCGGCTATCGATCTGTACAGCGGGCGCAGATTATAGCCGGAGGAGCGTCACAAGCTTCAATGGTGCTTGAAATACTGTACCGCGCGCTCGTGCTTCTCAGCCTCTTCGCGCGTGTCAAACGTGCCGAGGTTGCGTCGCTTCTTCGTCTTCGGATCTGTTTTTTTCGAGTAAAGCCGGTACTTGCCTGATTTCAGTTTTCTAATCATCGTGCTTCCTCCTTACGCGGTTGGGTACGTGCTGCCGTAAGACGAGCCGCCGAGGTGCAACTGTTTCGAAGCCTGGCTCGCGAGTTGACTCAAACCGGTGTTCGTGATGCCGCGCGTCATCAACAGCAGACCAGCCGCTCCGAGTCCCGCGCCAAGCGCGTTGCGTCGCACGCCACCGTAAACTGCGAGCGATGCGCCCGCCGTGCCGGCGAGTAGACGCGCGGTCGGCGACCAGTTCTCCTGGAGCAACGCGAAGCGGCCACCGGTGCGTTCGCGTCCGCCTTGCAGCGCCGGATGGTTCTCTGCTTTTTCGTGAACCTCGAGGTTGTTGTTGACGTCCTGTACGCCCGCGGTCCACTTCACGCACGACAACAGATGCGGAACTTCGTCGGCGAGCACTGGTCCACTGAGCGTGACCGTGCCGTTGTTCGCACTAACGTGAATCGCGCCCGGATGCGACACCACACGGCCCAGCTTCGACCGCACGCGATCGACGAGCACTGAATCGTCAGGTTGTTCGGATGAAATTCTGGATTTGATTTCGGAGATTAAGCCGCGCGTGCGGTTAGTCACGTCGCGAGTAGTAACTTCAAGACAGTCGCCGGTCTTGCGGGTCAACAGCGTCAACTTGTCGCCTACGAGCGCGCGCCGTCTCTTGCCGCGAGCCGGGTCGAGCAAAAACATCGCGGCGGCGCCGAGCCCAGCGCCTAACAGCAAACCTTTATTCATAGTTCTTCCTCCTTGTAGTTGTATAGACAACTCGCAAGCACGATGCCCCGATGCGCCATCGGTATACGCCTTGCGAATCAGTTCTCCAGATAACTCATTGAAACTGTGGCTGTGTGCTACTGGTACGAGTTTGCCCGGTCGCGTTTTGATTTCGTGCAAGAGAGGAGATGGCGATGCCGGAAAAAGAGACGATCGAACGAGCGCGAAAAGATAAGCGAGAAGGAAAAGCGCCGAGCACCCAAGCGGGTGAGTTTGTGCGCGAAGAGATCGAACACATTCGCGAAGGAAAGCACGGCGCGCGTTCGACTAAGCAGGCGATTGCGATCGGACTTTCGAAAGCGCGCCGCGCGGGTGTCGACCTGCCGCCTTCTCCGGGCTCGTCGGAGCAGACGCGAGAGCAAGCCGAACGCGATCTGCGCCGCGCGGGCAAGAAACCCTCCAAGCGTCGCTCGCGTGCTACAACGAAGGCGTTGAAAAAAGAAGGTCACAGCGCCGCCTCGAAGCAAGCGCTTTCGCGTCAGGCCCACGCGGCCGCGAAGAAACGTTCCGCAGCTTCGCGTTCTCGTTCAGCGAAGAAAGCCGCGAAGACACGAAAGAAGAGCCACGGATAAGCACGGAAACCACGGACAATCAGAAATGAATTCGTATTGTCCGTGTCATCCGTGTCATCCGTGTCATCCGTGTCATCCGTGTCATCCGTGTCATCCGTGTCATCCGTGTCATCCGTGTCATCCGTGTCATCCGTGTCATCCGTGTCATCCGTGTCATCTGTGGCCGAACTTCGTTGACAGTAATCGCTGCCGCACGCTAATCTGTTACCCCGTGAATCAGACGGGCGACAATCCCCAAAACATCCCCAAACAAACTACTGTCGCCATCATTCCCGCTCGTTTTGCGTCTACTCGCCTGCCCGGAAAAGCGCTGATCGATATCGCGGGAAAACCAATGGTCTGTTGGGTGGCGGAACGCGCACTCGCGGCTTGCAATGTCGATCGCGTGATCGTGGCCACTGATAGCGAAGAGATCGTTAAGGCGGTGCAGGCAAGGGGATTGGAAGTGGTGTTGACGAGCAGTCAGCACACCAGCGGAACGGATCGCGTTGCGGAAGTTGCGGCTGCGATTCCGGAAGCCGAGATCATCGTGAACGTGCAGGGCGATGAACCATTGATCTCGCCGCAGACGATCGAAAGAGCAGTTGACACAATGATCGCCGAGATGCGTAAGCCCAACAGTGGCGCGGGAATCGTCACAACGTGGGAAGCGATGGAATCGCACGCGGACGTACTCGATCCTGATGTGGTAAAAGTCGTCGTTGACGATAACGACAACGCGATCTACTTTTCGCGTTCGCCAATACCGTTTCCGCGCGACGCAACGAAACGTCACGGTTCACTCACTGGCGCACTAGAGCGTTCACCCGAGGTCGCACTCGAAGCAGAACCTGATCTGCTAAAGCTATTTCGCAAACACACAGGCTTGTATGTTTACCGGCGCGACGTGTTGCTGGAATTCACGCGGTGGCCGCAAACGCAGCTCGAAGAGATCGAAGCGCTCGAACAACTCCGCGCTCTCGCGCACGGCGTGAAAATCAAAGTGGTTGAAGCATGCAGTACTTCCATCGGTGTCGACACGCTCGGCGATCTGGAGCGCGTGCGGTTGACGATCTCTAAATCGGGATCCAGAACGGGAGCAATCAATGCCTAAATACATCTTCGTCACTGGCGGTGTGGTTTCGAGTCTCGGCAAAGGCCTCGCGGCCTCGTCGATCGGCTGTCTGCTCGAGAGCCGCGGCTTGCGCGTCGCGCTCATCAAACTCGATCCTTACATCAACGTCGATCCCGGGACGATGTCGCCTTTCCAGCACGGCGAAGTGTTCGTCACCGACGACGGCGCGGAAACAGATCTCGACCTGGGCCATTACGAACGTTTCACTCACGCCCAACTGTCGCAAGCGAACAACTGGACCACCGGCCGGATCTATCTTTCCGTGATCGAGAAAGAGCGTCGCGGCGACTATCTCGGTAAAACGATCCAGGTCATTCCGCACATCACGAACGAAATCAAAGAAGCGGTACGCAAAGTTGCCGACAAGGATCGGCCCGACGTGATCATCGTCGAGATCGGCGGCACGGTCGGCGACATCGAGTCGCTGCCGTTTCTCGAAGCGATTCGCCAGATGGGCAATGAAGAAGGCGCGGGCAACGCGCTATTCATTCACGTCACGCTCGTGCCGTACATCGCGGCGGCCGGCGAACTGAAAACAAAACCGACGCAACACTCGGTGCGTGACCTGCGCGAGATTGGTATCGCGCCCGACATTCTTTTGTGCCGTTCAGAAAAGCCTCTGTCGCGCGACCTGCGCGGCAAGATCGCGCTCTTCTGTAACGTGAAAGAGTCGGCGGTGATCAGCGCGCAGGACGTCGACACGATCTACGAAGTGCCACTCGCGTTTCACGAACAAGGCCTCGACGATCTAATCGTGACGCAACTCGGACTGCACGGTCAGGCGCCGCAAGCGGATCTGGCCGAGTGGCGCGACCTGGTTTCAACGATCCGCGAGCCTTCCGGCGGCAAGACTTCGATCGCGATCGTCGGCAAGTATGTAGAGCTGGAAGATTCTTACAAATCTCTGCGCGAAGCGTTGACGCACGGCGGCGTTGCGAACAACCTGAGCGTCGAGGTGAAGTGGATCGAATCGGAAGAGTTGATGGACGACGATTACGAAGCGCGCTTGCGCGACTTCGACGCGATCCTCGTCCCCGGCGGCTTCGGCAAACGCGGCATCGCGGGCATGATTCGCGCGATTTACTACGCGCGCAAAACGAAGACGCCGTACTTCGGTATCTGTCTCGGCATGCAGACCGCGTGTCTCGAGTACGCGCGCAACGTCAGTGAAATGAAGGACGCGGACTCGACTGAGTTTGACGCCGACACACCGCATCCCATCATCTTCAAGTTGCGCGATCTCGTCGGCGTGGAAGAGCTCGGCGGCACGATGCGTCTCGGCGCGTGGCTGTGCCGGCTTGCGCCCAATTCACTCGTGCGCGAGATCTACGGCGGCGCCGAAGAGATCAGCGAACGTCATCGTCATCGTTACGAGTTCAACCCCGAATATCGACAGCGACTCGAACGCGACGGGCTCGTGTTCAGTGGTATCTCACCAGACGGCAAGTTCGTCGAAATGATCGAGCTGCCGCGCGAAGTGCATCCGTGGTTCGTCGGTTGTCAATTTCATCCGGAATACAAGTCCAAACCGCTCAACGCCCATCCGTTGTTTGCAGCATTTGTCCGTGCCGCTTACGAGAACCGTTTGCAATCGGAGACCTCGATGGAGAAGAACGGGGAGGTCGATCTGGTGATGCACGAGCGTGTGAGTGCGACCACTGGTGATTGATTGCCAAACAAACACTCACTCACAAACGAAACTCTCGACGAAAAGTATTTTCTCGAAGAACGTCTCGGCGAAGGCGGCATGGGCACGGTCTATCGCGCGCGTCACTTGTTGATGGACCGTCCGGTCGCGATCAAGGTCTTGCATCCGCGCTTCGTCGATAACGAAGCTGCACGCACGCGTTTTCAACTCGGAGCGCGCGCGGCCGTGATGCTGCATCACGTGAACGCCGTTTCCGTGACTGACTTCGGCCAAACTTCCGATGGCTACGTTTACCTTGTAATGGAGTTGCTCGAAGGCCGCACACTGCGCGACATCATCGCGAAAGAAGCGCCACTCGAAACGGCGCGCGCGACGTCGATCATGTTACAGACGGCAGCCGCGGTTGCGGCCGCGCACGAAGCCGGAAT
>DASXXL010000053.1:0-3425 GCA_036503085.1 Pyrinomonadaceae bacterium
TTGCGCGTGCCGTAATCCAGAATGCTGTCGGCCGTGTTGTTATCGATGTTCAGAAACGCGAACGAAGAAAGGTTTGTCTTCGTCGGATCGCCGAAGATCGAGAAGGTTAACTGGTGATTTTGATTGACGACCCAGTCGAGCTTGCCGGCGTAGTTCATCGTGCGATAACGCCGCGCAAACTCACCGCGCTGGAGAAACAATCCCGAGTTGACAATGTCGCCGATGCCGGCCGAGATGTCATTCGCATTAGCGTGCGAGCCGGTAACGATCTCGCGTCGCACCGTCGGGTTGAATGAGCCGAAGAAGAACAACCTGTTCTTCAGTCCCGGAACGTAACCACCGACGTCAGCGCCCACGTCGTAGTTTTCTTCGTGGAGCAGATCGCCTTGCTTGTTAACACGGGTATCGTCGGCTTGCCGGCGAGTAGCTTCGAAGGCCTTTGGTCGCGCGAAGCCGTAGATGGAACCGTGATATTCATTGCCACCCGATTGAGTGATGATGTTCACGATGCCACCGATCGACTGGCCATACTGCGGTTCGAAGCCGCCGGTCTTCACCTGCACTTCTTTAATGAACGAAGTGTTGATGCCGGTGCCGAGTGCGCCGTACGAACGCGAGAAAGTTCCAATGCCGCCGAATGCGGAGTTGGTGATGTTCACACCATCGGCAACGTAGAGGTTATCGAGTGCGGAGCCACCGGCAACTGACGGATTGTCACGTCCGCCGTTGATGCTGTCGGTCGCGCCGGGCGAGAGATAAAACAAACTCGAGACTTGTCGCTGCACCGGGATGTTTTGGAACAGTTGATCGTTGAGATTCTGACCGGTAGACGTGGACTGTTGGTCGATGCCTCCAGCCGTCGCGGTCACGTCAACTGTCGCCGTGATTTCGCCGGTCTCCAATTTCAGATTCAGGGTGGACTCACGACCGACAAACACAGTCACGTTATTAGCGACAGCGGCTTTGAAGCCGGTCTGTTCGACGCGCACTGTGTAGGTGCCGGGTTCGAGGTTGTCGATTCTGAAAATACCACTTTCATTAGCGGTCGCAGTTCGTTCGACCTGTGGACCGGTGACGGTAATCTTGGCGCCCGGTATAGCGGCGCCGGCTGGATCGGTAACAACACCACCGATCGTGCCCTTGGTTTGCACGTCCTGTCCAAACGCGCTCGCCGCGGCGAGGCATAGACAGAACGCGATCGATAAGGACCAGAGTTTTCTCATAGCTAGATTTCTCACTTTCCAAAAACCAATATCTCTCCCTCGCCCTCGCTCACATTGCTGAGCAGTCGCGCGAGAGACACCTCTTTCACAACGATGTGTCAGAGCAACTGAATTGCAAATAAACCGGGGAGACGGTTAGGTGCAGTTGAGAAAAGCAACGGCGATGCCAGTTGAAGATCTACGAAACGATGAAGGTCGGAAGAAAGTGGGCGATTAAACTAAGAGTGAGGAGCACGCGTCTTGATCGCGGAGTTTGCGGCGATCGAGACGCGGCTCCGATTTTCTCAATACCCATTTAAATGGAGTCGCGCGATCCAAACGTTTGAGTCGATCCAAATTTACAGAGTTGTGAGTGCGTGTCACTAGACAAACTTTTGTTAAGCAACCTTTTTGTCTGTTCGCAAACGTACTGCTCTGACTGTGGCGCTTTTGTAGAAAAACGCCACTTTCAGTGACTAAGTGTGGCAGGTTTGCTAAAGACGCTTTCAGGAATGTCCGCGTTGAATTTGTAATCGATCACGCGCACTACGATGTCACCATTCGCGATGTTGTTCGACACTTGTTTGAACGGAACCATCACGCCGTCGACGTTGCGATAGTCGCTGAACCATTCTGTCTGCGGCAGCTCGAGCCCGGAAGTTTCACTCGCGATGATCGAGTCGCGACGCAACACGAGAAACGATTTCGTTGAGACGTAATCAGTGACCGGCGTGCCTTTCTCGTTGCGCCGTTCGATCACGTACACCTCTTCATCACCGACTTTGCCCATCTTCTTGAAAGTGATCTTCTGATAGTTCTTCTTCCAGTTGAGCACGTCGTAGAAATCAGCTGCGGCTTTGATGTCTTCGAGACGTTTGCCGCTGTAAGTTTCGGCCGGGGCGAAGCTCACCATTTCACCGCCGTTGTTGCCGTCGAAGTAAGTCACCTGCGTGCCGAGCTTCTTGTCGAGCGCCATAAACGTCAACTCGCTGGCAGTCATGTTTGGAGCACGCGCGCTGATAGTGCCTTTCGCTTGTACGCCCTGGTTCTCGAGATCGACTTCGATTGTTATCAGCGAGGAGTTGTGTTTGCGGAGGTTCTCTTCACCACCGTAAGCGACGATCATCTTCGCGAGCAGGTCGTCGATCGCGATCGGCGGCTTGTTGTCGCTGATGGTAACGGGCACAGCAGTGCTATCTGCTGAAAGCTTCGTTAACACGATGTTGCCCTGCGGCTGTTCGAGATAGAGTTCTGTTTCGTTTGGTTTATCTTTCGCCGGTCTGAACGTAGCGAAGAATCCTGCCGGCGCCGGTTCGGCTAGTTGGTAACGACGGCCACCGATGTTTTTGAGCGCATACGGAGGCTGGCCCGGCACGGTTAACGTCAGCTTGTCGTCTTTGATCGTAACTTCGAAATTCACACCCGCCGCCGCGAGCGAATATTTGCCGACTTCAACTTTCGGATCGCTCGCCACAGCCGTTGGACCATCCGCGACGTTCTTCGGTTCGCCGACGATGTTTTTCCAAACTGTGTTCATCGCAAACGTGCCGAGTGGCGACGCGGTGACGTTCGTCAACAACACGAAGCCGAGTTTCTGATCCGGCATAAACGCGACCTGCGCATTGAACCCGTCAATGTTGCCGCCGTGCTCCACGACCTTGTGTCCGTTCCACTGCCGCAGAAACCAACCCAGGCCGTAATCGATACTGCCGGCGACGTTGATCTGCTTGTGCGTTAATTCATCAAAGCCTTTTTCGGAAACGAGCCGGCGGCCATCAAGGCTGCCGCCATTCAACATCAGCCGCAGCCACTGGGCCATGTCGCGCGCGCTGGAGTTGATCGCGCCGGCCGGCGCCGCTGCTTCGATTTCGCGCTGCGGCAGGTGGCGCGTTTCTTTCGTGCTCGGGTTGTAGTCGTAACCAAACGAGTAATCTTTTGACTTCTGCATCGCGGCGACGGACGTGTCGCTGTTCTTCATTCCCAACGGCTTGAAGATGCGCGTCTCGATCAGTTTGTCCCAAGTGGATTTTTGTGCCTGCGCGACTGCTTCGGCCGCCGCAGTGTACATCACGTTTTGATATTGAAACTTCTCGCCGAGTTTTGCGGTGGGCTTCGCCATTCCTGCAATCTTGATCAACTCTTCGCGATTGAAAACGCCGGAGACCATCGCGAGGTCCGTGCGGTTCAAACCCGAACGGTGCGAGAGCAGATCGCGCAACGTAA
>DASXXL010000054.1:0-1964 GCA_036503085.1 Pyrinomonadaceae bacterium
CGCTGTAGTCTTCACGCGCGCCCGCGCCGCGCACGTTGTGAAACACCCCGACGATTTGCCATTCGATCTGTTGTGCTTGACCTCGCGGCCTCCCGGGAACGATCTCGTCCGCCAGAATCCGTTGCCCGATCGGATCGGCGCCAGGAAAGAAGCGCGCCGCAAAGTATTCGTTGACGAGCGCGACGCGCGGGCTGGTCGCGGTGTCGAGCTCGCTAAGGTTTCGACCTTTGGTTATCTGAATACCAAGCGTATCGACGTAGTCAGGCGTGATCATCTGCAACGCCGAACCCGGCCGCTCAGCAGGATTCGCCGCCTGCGGTTGGCCCACAACTCCGACGCGCACACCAAACCCGGCGCCACGTCCCGGCGTACCACTCGTCGCCGCGACTTTCGTCACACCCGGCACCGCCTTGATGTGTTCGAGCATCTGCTGGTAGTAAGCGCGGATCTGATCCGCGCCCTGCAGACGTTTGTCAGGAACCGGCAAACTAAAGGTGAGCAAGTGGTCGGTGTTGATGCCGAGATCGATCCGCGTGAGGTTCCAGAAACCGCGCAACGCGAGACCGCCCGTCGCGAGCAGCGTCAACGCTAAAGCAAACTCCGCGACGACGAGCGCGCGCAACGCATTGCGGCGCGCGCCGCCGCTGCCGGTGCGCCCGCCGAGCTTGAGCACTTCGTTGAGATCGAATCGCGTTGCTTGCCACGCGGGCGCGGCGCCGAAGAGCAAACCGGCCACCGTGGTCACGCCAATCGTGAACAGCAATACCGGCACACTGATCCTGATGTTTGCTTCAGACGGCAGCATTGTGCCGACCGGCGGCATCACTGCTTCGATCGCGTCGATGATCATTCCGGCGAGCAGCGTGCCGAGCACGCCGCCGATCAGCGCGAGGATCAAACTCTCAGTGAGAAACTGGCTGAACAGACGTGTTCGTGAAGCGCCGAGTGCCGCGCGCAAAGCGACCTCACGCTGCCGCGCCGTGCCGCGCGCCAGCAAAAGATTCGCTACGTTGACGCAGGCAATCAGCAGCAGAAACCCGACGGCCCCGAGCAGTAGCCACAGATTGCGAATGGTTTCGTGCGTGACGAAATCAAGCTGCAACGGTTCGACACTCACGCCGCGATTCGCGTTCGTGCGCGGAAACTCGCTTTGCAGTTGCGCGGCGATGTTGTCCATTTCCGCCTGCGCCTGCGCGAGCGTAACGCCGTCTTTCAAACGCGCCATCACGGGAACGAAGTTCGAGTCGTGCGTGAGTTGCTCCGGCCTCAACGTGAGCGGGATAAAAAACTGCGCGTTCAGCCGATCGTAAGTGCCCGGTTGCAGCACGCCGACGACCGTGTAGGGTTCGCCGTTCATGCGAATCGCTTTGCCGACGAGATCGCGATTCGAATTGAAGTGCCCGCTCCACAAACGGTTGCTGAGGATCACGACGTGGTCCTTGCCTGGTTGTCCCTCTTCGGGAAGGAAGTCGCGGCCGAGTTGCAGCGGGAGTCCTTCCATCGTGAAGAAGCCGGGCGTGCGGCGTGAACCGGGAAGCTGTTGGGGACGATCTTCGGTGGCGATATTGGAAGTGACGCCTGCCCACGCGTTCATTGCCTGAAACGAAGTGCTGCGCCGTTGCCACTCGACGAAGTCGCCGGTCGCAACCGTGTTGCGATTGCCACGCTGTCGACTCCAGATCATCACCAGTTGATCCGGCTTCGGATAAGGCATCGGTTCAAACACCGCATAGACCACGCTGAAGATCGCCGTGGTCGCGCCGATGCCCAGTGCGAGCGTCAGCACGGCGGTGATAGTGAAGCCCTTGTTCTTTAGCAACGTACGCAGGCCGAAGCTAAGATTTTGTTTTAGTGTTTGCATCTCTTCTCCCAAAGCCATCCGCAGATTACGCAGAGTCTTTTCTGTGTAATCTGTGGATGGCTTTCACTCATACCTAAGCGCCACTAGCGGATCGACCTTCGTC
>DASXXL010000055.1:0-1884 GCA_036503085.1 Pyrinomonadaceae bacterium
TGGGATTTTTCTTGGCTGGCCTTCGATAGATGAGTCGATCTCACCGATCTGCGTGGCGCCCATGCGCTTGTAGAACCCCGCGGCATTCGGATCCGACGAGATCTCAACCGCGTTCACATTGAGCTTCGCCGCGCGCTCCATCGCATCGAGAAACAACTCCTTCCCGATACCGGTGCCGATCGCAGCCGGCGTCACCCACATGTGCTCCAAATCCGCCTTATCTTCCGCGACACACAGCGCGTAGAAGCCGCGGATCTCGCCATCCTCTTCATGCACGTAAACGTGATTGTCGCGAATGAACTCCGGCGTGATAGTGAGGTCTGCTTCCCAGTGCTTGATCCAGTGTTCGGGATAACCCCAGTAACGCTTCGCATCAAGCGCGATCGTTGTCAGCGTTTGTGCGTCTTCCGGCGATGCGATCCTGATCGTCATTTCGGTGCTTATAATAACTTGATATGACAGCAGAAATCATCGTCTTTATCGAACGCAACACCTTTAACGTTCCGTTTCGTAAACCCGCGTTTGAGCATGAGTGGCTCGAGTTTGGGGAAACGGCGCCCGATCAGGTCGTCGAGCGTCTCGCGCCGGCGACGATTGCGATCTGTAACAAGCAGCCGCTGCGCGCAGACGTGTTGTCGCAGTTACGGAAGTTACGACTGATCGCGGTTGCGGCGACGGGTGTCGATAACATTGACCTCGCGTATTGCCGCAGTCACGAGATCGCGGTCTGTAACACGCGCGGCTACGCGGTGACTTCGCTGCCCGAGCACGCGCTCATGCTGATGCTCACGCTACGGCGTAACCTCATTGCTTACCGCAACGACGTGCAAGCACGACGCTGGCACGAGGCAAAACAGTTCTGCCTGCTCGATCACCCGATCGGAGATCTCCGCGGAGCGACACTCGGAATCGTGGGCTTTGGGAGGCTTGGTCAGTCGATGGCCGGGGTGGCGCGCGCGGTTGGTATGGAAGTGCTTATCGCGGAACACAAAAATGCACCGGTGGTGCGTGATGGTCGAGTCGCTTTCGCGGAGGTTTTGCAGCGCAGCGACGTGCTCTCGTTGCACTGTCCACTGACACAAGAAACCAGAAATCTCATCGGCGCAGGCGAGCTCGCGCAGATGAAACCCGAGGCAATTCTCATCAACACCGCACGCGGCGGGCTGATCGACGATCAGGCGCTAATCGAAGCGTTAAAGTCTGGATGGCTTGCCGGTGCTGGTATTGACGTGCTCAGAAACGAGCCACCGCGCGATGGAAATCCGTTACTCGAAGTGGATCTGCCGAACCTGATCGTGACGCCACACAACGCGTGGGCCAGTCGACAGGCAATGCAGACGCTCGCCGATCAACTGATCGACAACCTCGAAGCTTTCGTCCGTGGCTCGCCCCAAAACTTAGTTTGAGCCACAGATGAACGCGGATAAAAACACGGATTACGATGTGACTTCGTCGTGATGCTCGGTGGTGTAAAGACGAAGGATGTCCTGTCCCTGGCGTGAGCGTGGATCGATCGTGCGCAGGTGCTTGCGACCCTGCATTTCCCAAATGGCCGTGACTACTCCATCTTTCTCCACTGCATGATACGTAATCTCTTCGGTGTTCGCAGGCTCGGTCGGCGTTGCGGCTTCCTCACCTATTGCGGCTTCATTCTCAGACATACGAACTCAAACATTCTCCATTTCTCTCTGCGGTAGGTTTGTACGGGTGCGGCGAATTGTTGCACATCAACCACGGCAACGCAAAGCCATCTCCACGGCTTTCCGCGGCAAGACGACGCCCCAGCCCTGTCTTTCAACTTCAACGGCATCGACGCGCTCGGCCGTGTCGATCAATATTCGCTTCACTTGTTGGGGCGTGAGTTTGGGGTTTGCTTCGAGCACG
>DASXXL010000056.1:0-7975 GCA_036503085.1 Pyrinomonadaceae bacterium
CAGACGTTAGCCCGTCTTTAGTTTCTTGCGATCGATTTTGCCGCGGTCGTTTTTGGGAAGGGATGAGACGAACTCGATCCAGCGCGGATATTTGTAAACCGCGATCCTGCTCTTCACGAACTGTTTGATCTCTTCTGCTAACACTTCGCCACTAACAAACTCTTCACGCACGACAATAAAAGCTTTCGGTTTAATCAGTCCTTCGCTCTCGTGGCCCACGACCGCGCACTCGAGTACTGCTTCATGCTGAAGTAGACAGTTTTCGATCTCCGCGGGCGCGACGAAGACGCCCGACACTTTCAACATGTCGTCAGTGCGTCCGTGGTACCAGTAATAACCGTCCGCGTCGACGTGAAACTGATCGCCCGTGGTGCACCAGTCGCCGGCGAAAGTTTCTTTCGATTTCTCGTGCGTGTTCCAGTAACACAGCGCCGCGGAGTCGCCTCTGATCTTCAACGTACCCATTTCGCCGGTCGGCACTTCGTTGTTATCAGCATCGACGATCTTCGCTTCGTAACCTTCGACGATGCGGCCCAGCGAACCGGGCTTGATGTCGCCGGGGCGATTCGTGATGTAGATGTGAAACATCTCCGCGGAGCCGATGCCGTCGCAGATATCTACGCCATACGTGTTCATCCAGCGTTCGTAAAGTTCGATCGGCAAAGCCTCGCCGGCTGAATAACAGAACCTCAGACTGGAAAGATCATCTTTCGCGGAGCTTGGAACGTTGAGCATCGAATTGATCATCGTCGGTACAGTCGTGAGGATCGTCGGACGATAACGCTTGATGACTTCAAACATTTTGTCCGCCGTAGACCGTTCCGAGAAGAGCGCGGTCGCGCCGCCGACTGCGAAAGGAAACAGGAGATTGGTGCCCGTGGCGTAACCAAAAAATAACTTCGGCACAGAGACCGTCAAATCATCAGCGCTCACACCCATCGTGCGCTTCGCAAACACTTCGGTGTTGTAAGGCAGATCGTGTTGCAAGTGGACCGCACCTTTGGGGTGTCCCGTCGAGCCGGACGTAAACAACCAGATCGCGATGTCGTCGCGACGAGTGTCGGCGGGCGTACACTCATCGCTTGCGTCCTCACTTGCCTCTGCAAAGCCTCGCCAAGCGAACCGATCCAGGTTTTTTATCCCCTCTAAAGAGCCAACCACTAGGACGCCGCGCAGGTAACGCGCCGTTTTCGCTGCTTCACCAAACGCTGGCAACACCGATTCATGAACCACCGCCACCCGTGCGCGCGTGTAATCCAAATAGTATTCATAATCCGCAGCCGGCAGCAGGGGATTTACCATCGTAATCACCGCTCCGATACGCGCGGCGCCAAACCACGTCCACACAAACTCCGGACAGTCAGGCAAAACCAGCAACACGCGATCTTCAATATCAACTCCGAGCTCACGCAACACATTACCCACGCGATTCGAGAGTCGCGCCACCTCACCATACGTCCACGTCTGATCTTCAAAGTAGAGACACGTCTTATTCTCGCGCCCCTCCTCGAGGTTGTGATAGAGGAAGTAATCGGCCATGTTGAAGCGTTCAGGAAAAGAGACGGTCATGATTCTTTTGCGCTTCGTTCAGGATTGGGGTTGGGGGACGAAGAATTTTTCGAGGAAGCGCGCGAGGATGGCGGCGTCTTCCGGTGTGCTCGAATTGAACTTCAACGCGAACCCGATCTCCGACGCGAAGTCAACAACCTCACCCCAGAAGTTTACGGTTTGCGTGTCGGTAAGATTGATCTCGAGATGGACCAGTTCTTTCACTTCGACTTTGCCGCCGGTGAGCACGAAGCAACCGCTGCGACTCAAGTCAGTCACCGTCGCCTTCTCGCGCGAGAGCACACCCTCCCACCGCGCCGGCAGATTCACTCTCACACGTGGTGCTGACCTTCTGTCTTTCATCCGTGCTGATCTGTGTGTTTCAGAGCTCTCAATGTGCGAACGGGCAGCCCGCGCTGCCGTGGTTCATGTCGAGGTACGTGCGTGCCTCCCAGAGGTCGGGAAAGAATTTTTTGTCGAGCGTCGTCTGCAAATAACCGATGCCTTCCGAGCCGCCGGTGCCGCGCTTCGCGCCCACCATGCGCTCCACCATCTTGATGTGATGTGAACGCCACAGCGAGAAGTATTCGTCGTGCTCCAACAACGCTTCCGAAAGTTGAAACTCTTCGTAACGCGATTCGAAGTGCGTTAAGATCTCGAGTACCGCTCGCGCGCGTTGGCCCACGTCAAACCCGCGGCGCTCCAGCACGCCATAAAATGCGTCGGCCAGCGACGGACGGTCCATTCTCGCGCGCAACCGATCGTACGCGAACCCGTCTTCGCGAAACTCACGCAAGATGCGCTCGTCTTTCAAGCCCGACGAAAACTCAATCTCGCGAAACTGCATCGACTGAAACCCGCTCGCCGGATTCAGCTCGTCGCGAAACGCGAGAAAACTGATCGGCGTCATAGTTTCGAGTATGTGAATCTGCTGCACGAGCAACTTCTCGATCTCCACAATCCGCTTGATCGCGCGCGTCGCCGCCGGCAACCGGTCATCAAGCAAAAATTGAATCGCAGCGTCGAGCTCGTGCAGGATTTGTTTGAACCACAACTCATACGCCTGGTGCACCGTGATGAACAGCAACTCGTCGTGATGCGCGGGATCGGAAAGACAGTCCTGCAATTTGATCAGGTCCTGCACGCGCAGATATTTGTTGTATGAAAGTGGCGGGTTCTCCCCGTAACTCTTCGACATCTAAAACGCAGCTCCCGCTGCTTCGTGTTCGCGATACGCGTTCGACTCCGCAATCTTCTTCATCTCGGCAATCACCAGCTCCAGCTCTTCATCCGTGGTGTAGAAATGCGGCGAGATACGCACGCCCGCGCCGGGCCGATAATCGATGATGAACTCGCGACGTATCAGTTCTTTCGCGATCGCCGCGGCGTGTTCGTGCGCTACCGTGATCGTACCGCCGCGTTGCTCGGGATCGCGCGGACTCGTCACTTTGAAGCCCGCTTCCAACGCCAAGTCGATCAGGTAATTCGTCTGGCGCATGTTCTTCTCGCGAATCTTGTCGACGCCGATCGTGTTGATGATCTTGTAGCCCGATTGCGCCGCATACAACGCCGGAATCGCCGGCGAGCCGTGCAGAAACCGCGTGATGTTCGGCGCGTAATGCATCTCGGTGTCGAACGCAAACGGTTGTTCGTGGGCCATCCAACCCGTGGTTTTTGGTTGCAGTTTCGTTTGCAGATCGGGCCGCACATAAAGATAGCCCGCGCCTGGTCCACCGCAGAGCCACTTCACCGATCCGCCCGTCGCGAAGTCTGCGTTGAGCTCTTTCACGCTAAACGGCACCGTGCCGGCAGATTGATAAGTGTCGAGCACGACGAGCGCGCCGACTTCATGCGCTCGCTCGATGATCGCGCGCGCGTCCTGCAAAAACGCGCTCTTGAAAAGCACGTGCGAGAACGGAACCAGCAGCGTCGTTTCGTCTATAGCGGCGAGGAGTCGGTCCAACGGCACCGTGATGCCGTCGTCAGACTTCACCGTTTCAATGCGTATTCTGCCGTCGCGCGCGTGCGCTTCGTACACGTACATCACCGACGGAAAGTTCAGTTCGGAGTAAACGATCTTGTTTCGTTGCGGCGTCGGCTCAAGACACGACAATATCAACGACTCGCAGATCGAGACGTTCTGATGCATCACGACCGTGCCCGGATCGGCGCCGATGATGAGCGCGATCTCATCGCCGACCGTGACTGGCATGTCCCACCAACCTTCAGCCCACGCGCGTACGCCGCGCGTTGCCCACACGTCGGCGTATTCGTGCAGCCGATCGTAAGTCGCTCGCGGCATCGCGCCGAGACTGTGCGAGATCAGGTAAACGGTTTTATCGAGAATCGGAAACTCGCTGCGCCACTTCAGTAAGTCGTCAGACAAGAAAGCATCCTCCTGAGGTAAATGTACCAGAATCGTGTAATCTGTGCCCGAGATGTGGAAGTTCGCGCGTCCAATCAGACACAAGATAGAAGAAACTCGCTGGCCTTCGGCTGATGAAGCGGCGCGCTCGCGTTTGTTCAGTCCGATTCAGATCGGGCGGCTTGAAGCGCGTAGCCGCACGTGGGTGCCGGCAATGGTGCCGTGGCGTGCGACTGAAGATGGTTTTGTGACGCAGCAAAACCTTGACTGGTATCGACGGTTTGCGGAGGGGCATCCGGGTGTGCTCGTCGTTGAGGCGACCGGTGTGCGCGATATTCCGAGTGGTCCATTGCTGCGCATCGGCGACGATCGTTTTATTCCCGGGCTGCGCAAGCTGGTTGAGACGGTGAAAGAAGCGAGTCGCGGCGAGACGTTGTTGTTTATTCAGATCATTGATTTTCTCGCGGTGAAACGGCGGCCGGAACGCGCGAAGTACCTGCAACGGTTTTTGCAAATTGCGGATGCACATCGTGAGGCTTTGGCGGCAGTGACTGGGCTAACGTCGTGGCGCAAGGCTGACGACGCGCGCGTTCGCAGTTTTCTCGAGACAGCAGAAGATGCGTTGTTGGAGTCGGTGCTTTCGCCGCGTGAACTCGAGGCTTTGAATTTTGGTTATCGCGAACGTGTTACTGACACGCACCTGGACCATATCAAGCGATTGCCGCAAGAGCTGCCAGGCACATTTGCTGCGGCGGCTGAACGCGCGCGTGCAGCGGGTTTCGATGGCGTCGAGCTGCATTATGCACACGCGTACACGATGGCTGGATTTCTGAGCCGGCAGAATAATCGTGAGGATGGTTACGGTGGTTCGCGTGAGAATCGCGTGCGGCTGCCGCTCGAAGTGTTTCGCTCCGTGCGAGAGCGTGTTGGTAATGATTACGTTGTCGGTGTGCGCTTCCTGGCTGATGAAGTGATCGAAGGCGGCAGTCGTGTTGAAGATGCGATCTACTACGCTCAGGAATTTGCGCGCGCCGGGTTTGATTTTCTGTCGCTGTCGAGAGGCGGCAAGTTTGAAGACGCGCAACAGCCGAAGGTGGGCCAGGCTGTTTATCCGTACACCGGACAGAGCGGGTACGAGTGTATGCCGACGGTTTTGTCGGATGAGACTGGTCCATTCGGACGCAGTGTTCCACTCGTTGCCGCGATCAAGCGGTCCGTGAATTCAGCGGGTTTTCAGACGCCAATCGTTGCGACCGGCGGCATCTCGACGTTTGAGCAAGCGGAGGAAATTTTGCGGTTGGACCAGGCTGACATTGTTGGGATGGCGCGGCAGGCGCTGGCCGATCCAGATTGGTTTGTATAGGTGCGGGCTGGGCGTGGTGAAGAGGTGCGGCGCTGCACTTACACGAACTACTGCGAAGCGCTCGATCAGGCGCACCGGCCGGTGACGTGCAAGCTTTGGGATCGCGTCGATCTGGACGAGCCGGGAATCGCGACAGTTGATGAGGGGCGACGCCGATTAGAGCCGCCCGCGTGGCGTTAGTGAGTGGTTGCGGCTTCGTAGGCTGCGATGAATTTCGGGTCGCGCTTTTGCAGGTCTTCGTAGGTCACTCGCCCACTGCGCATCATCACGCTAAACGCCAACTCGATCGGGCTCAGGTGCATGTAATCCCGCGCATTCTCAAACCACAACATGCTGCCGAACGCGGCTGACTGGTACTCTTCGATCACCGGCCGCCGTGTTTGCGTGAAATGCGCGAGTGCTTCGTGCAAGTTGCTCGTTTGCTGAAACGATTCCGCCAACGCGATCGCATCTTCTATTGCCAGCTTCGTACCCGAGCCGATCGAGAAGTGCGCGGTGTGCAGCGCATCACCGAGCAGCACGACGTTGTCGAAGAACCAGTTCTCATTTTTGACGAGCAGAAACTGAATCCACTTCGAGTTATTTGACAGCAGTGGGTATCCGTGTAAATCCGTGGCAAAAACCTCTCCCAAATACGAACGCGTATCCGCATTGGACTTGTTATCGAAGCCCGCACTTTTCCACGTTTGCGGATCGCACTCAACAATAAACGTGCTTGTCTGTTTATTGAACTTGTACGAGTGCGCCGCAAACGTGCCTGCCGCATTTTCGCGAAACGTCAGCGTCAATCCATGAAACAACTGGTTCGTCCCATACCAGATGTAACGGTGTGAACGCAGATCGAGTCGCGGCTTGAGTTGTTCGAGATACCGGAAGCGCACCGTGCTGTTCACGCCATCCGCCGCCACTAACAGATCACACTCGCGGCGCAACGCCTCTACCTCATAAACCTCGGTGCGAAAACTGAGCTTCACGCCCAGCGCTTCCGCGCGGCGTTGCAAAATCTTGAGCAATTGCAACCGCGCGATTCCCGAAAAGCTATTCCCGTGAATCGAAATCTTCTCATCGCGATGAACGACATCGACGTTGTCCCACGCCTCAAATTGCTTCGTTATCTCCGCGTGCGACTCTTCATCCGCGGCGCGCAAATTCGCGAGCGTCTTTCCGGAAAACACGACGCCCCAACCGAACGTATCATCCGGTCCATTCCGCTCAAAAATCTGAATCTGGTGCTTCGGCTCGGCCTTCTTCATCAGGATCGCAAAATACAACCCCGCCGGCCCCCCACCAATAATGTTGATGTTCATGAACTAAGTCTTCGTTTCTTCAAACGCCCGCTCAAGCAAATCGCCAACCCGCAGCCGTTCGGCCCACATCCGCAGATAAGCCACATCCAAACTGTCTCGCATGATTCCGAGAATGCCTAATACATCATTCCACTGGTTCGTCGATGATTCATTTCCCGCGCGGTACCAGCGCAACTTCGCGAGAATAGTATCCTCGGGGGATGCGACATAAACCGACTCGTCTCGATCGGGTGAGATCTTTCGTAGCTGCCTGCGGTCTAGCTGGGCGGATGCGAATTCGTCTTCCTGCGCAACAAAGATGTCAACTTTAAAAACCGAATCGAAGTGTATAGCGTTGAACGAACGCTTTTGAGCGACCGCATTTCGCATTGCTAATTCGTCAACATAAAAAGCGTCTTGCAGTGCCTCGTGCAGCGGATATATCTGCTCGGCTTTGATCTCGGCAACAATATCGATGTCTGCCGTGGCCCGGTAAAGTCCGTGAATGGAACTGGCAAACGAACCCACCAACACATAACGTATTCCCAACGTTTCGAGCGCAGCCGTCACTAGCGATAAAACTGAAATCGGCGGCACCATCGCTTAATAACCTTCCGCTTCGGGATCGAAGCCATACGCGCGGATTACGTCTGCGCGCGGCAGCACGCGAGCGATGAAACGTCGCCTGATCTCTGCGTCGTCTGCCTGGGGGAATCTGTGATGCAGGTCAGCAAGAACGAGATCGCGCAAGGCATCAGTCAGCTCAAAGGCAAGCGCCAGTTTTTGTGAAGGTGAGAGCCGACGCAGCAATTCGAATTGCATGCGATGCGCTTCGATTGATGTGTCCGGCGAGAGCGGCTTCATACGTCTAACCTTGGCGCGTCTCCTTCAACAACTGACCGGCGATGACGAGTTTTTGAATTTCGGAGGTGCCTTCGTAGATGCGCAGGGCGCGGATGTCGCGGTAGAGACGTTCGACGACGCTGCCGCGCACGAGGCCGGCGCCACCGTGAATTTGTACCGCGCTGTCGATGATGCGAGACGCCGCTTCAGTGGCGAAGAGTTTTGCTTCGCTTGCCTCGCGAGTCACGCGTGCGTCAGGCGCCGTGTCGCGCATATGAGCCGCGCGATAGACCAGCAGACGCGCAGCGTCGAGTTCCGTCACCATGTCGGCGAGTTTCTCCTGGACCAGTTGATGCTCGCAAAGCAAACGGCCGAACTGTTTGCGTGTCGAGGCGTAACGAAGCGCTTCGTCGAGTGCGCGCCGCGCCATGCCACACGCCGCCGCGCCGACACTCGCACGAAACGTATCGAGCGTCGCCATCGCCAAACGAAATCCATCGCCTTCGTTTCCGACCATGTCTTCGGCGGGCACGCGGCTATCATTGAACGCGATCTCGCCGATCGGATGCG